>NZ_JBFAIV010000027.1:0-123320 GCF_040654875.1 Streptomyces sp. NPDC050610
GCCGCATCGTGATCCTCGAAGACCAGCTCGAAGAAGCCCAACGCATCAACACCGAATACCGCCACGCCGCCGAATCGGCGAAACCCGCGGACGCGAGCTGAGGAGGGGTCCGGAGCGCACGCGAGCAGGGCCGCGCAGCAGTGCTGTGCGGCCCTGACCTGTGTCGGGGCCGGCGCCTACGCCAGGCCGGGCGGAGCTACTGCGCTCGTTGCGCCCTCCGGGCCGGGAACAGCGACCGCTCTCCTGAAACACTGCACTCCGGGTGGATTAATATCTGTGGCCGCTGAGTGAGGGTTTAAGGCGCCGCGCGGAGAGTGTTTCCACCGCAGCGAACAGAGTGGAATTATTGGCCGCACGCAGGCTGCCGCCGCGTGCTACTGTCGAGCTCAGTTGCAGTCGTGGTACCCAAAATTTCAACGCTTCTCCGGTTCTTCAACCGCGGAAACGTTCTGCATTACCGGTCACTCCCGGGCGGGGCATCATCGCGACGACCCGGCGTCCGTGAATTGCGGGGACGACGTACTGCCCAGAAGGAGATATGACATGGCGTCCGGCACAGTGAAATGGTTCAACGCGGCCAAGGGGTTCGGCTTCATCGAGCAGGACGGTGGCGGTGCTGACGTGTTCGCCCACTTCTCGGCCATCGCCGCCGAGGGCTTCCGTGAGCTGATCGAAGGCCAGCGGGTCACCTTCGCCATAGCTCCGAGCCAGAAGGGCCCGACGGCCGAGAACATCGTTCCGCTCTGAGCACCGACGCCCACACTCCGCAGCTGGGGCCCGCGTCCCTCGGGGCGCGGGCCCCAGCTGCGGGCATTCCCCGAGATTTCACCTACGGACAACGCTGTCCGTGGACCCTCTTCGAGAATTCCCTCTTCCGGGCAGTACCCGTTAGACGTCCTGGACTTCATGTCCGCATAACGCCGCTCCTTTCATCGCCGATATCCGCGCCGGTATCCGCGCCGGAGCGCCACAGGCAAGATCCGTTTCCATGTTCTGTTCGGCCCGTTCTTGTGATTCCCCGCGCTGCTCTTCCGCTGCGAGAATTCCTTGGTGCGTGCCGTATCAAGGAAGGTTCCGAATGAATCCCGCACGTACGAAAAACCGCTCGTCCCGCAATCGGGCCGGCAGTCCCGCCGGCGGCTCCGGTGCCGGTTCGCGCCAAACCGGTCGCGTCGGTTCGTCCGCCCCGCGCCGTTCAGGTGGGCCGAGCCGTTCAGGGGGGCCGAGCCGCCAGGGCGGCCAGGGCCGGCGGCCCGCGGCGGCGTCGGGTGAGTTCGCCCTGCCGAAGATGACCACTCCCGCGCTGCCCGCCGTCGAGTCGTTCGCCGACCTCGACATGCCCGGGCGGCTGCTGGCGTCACTCACCGCGCAAGGCGTGCGGGTCCCGTTCCCGATCCAGGGCGCGACCCTGCCCAACACCCTCGCGGGCCGCGATGTCCTCGGCCGCGGGCGCACCGGCTCAGGCAAGACCCTGGCCTTCGGGCTGGCCCTGCTGGCCCGCACCGCCGGCCGCCGCGCCGAGCCCCGCCAGCCGCTGGCCCTGGTCCTCGTGCCGACGCGTGAGCTGGCGCAGCAGGTGACCGATGCCCTCACCCCCTACGCCCGGTCGGTGGAACTGCGTCTGGCCACCGTCGTCGGCGGAATGCCGATCGGCAGGCAGGTCAGCGCACTGCGCGGTGGCGCCGAAGTCGTCGTCGCGACGCCGGGGCGCCTCAAGGACCTCATCGACCGGGGCGACTGCCGGCTGAACCAGGTCGCGATCACCGTCCTGGACGAAGCCGACCAGATGGCCGACATGGGCTTCATGCCCCAGGTCACCGCGCTCCTGGACCAGGTCCGCCCCGAGGGCCAGCGGATGCTGTTCTCCGCCACCCTCGACCGCAACGTCGACCTCCTGGTCCGCCGCTACCTCACCGATCCGGTCGTCCACTCCGTCGACCCGTCCGCAGGCGCGGTCACCACGATGGAACACCACCTCCTGCACGTCCACGCCGCCGACAAGCACCGCACGGCGACCCACATCGCGGCGCGCGAGGGCCGGGTGATCATGTTCCTGGACACCAAGCACGCCGTCGACCGGCTGACGCGGGACCTGCTCGACAGCGGGGTACGGGCCGCCGCCCTGCACGGCGGGAAGTCGCAGCCGCAGCGCACCCGGACCCTGACCCAGTTCAAGACCGGGCACGTGACCGTGCTCGTCGCGACGAACGTCGCGGCCCGCGGTATCCACGTCGACAACCTCGACCTCGTCGTCAATGTCGACCCGCCGGCCGACCACAAGGACTACCTCCACCGCGGTGGCCGCACCGCGCGGGCCGGCGAGTCCGGCAGCGTCGTCACCCTGGTCACCCCCAACCAGCGCCGCGACATGAGCCGCCTCATGTCGACCGCCGGCATCGTCCCCCAGACCACCCCGGTCCGCCCCGGCGAAGAGGCCCTCAGCCGGATCACCGGCGCCCAAGCCCCCTCCGGCATTCCCGTGACCATCACCGCGCCGGAGCCTGAGCGCCGTAAGCGCGGCACGCCGTCCCGCGGCCGACGCAGCCCCGCTTCGGCCGCCCGGCGGACGACCATGCGGCAGCGCCCCTTCGACGCGGCGGCCTAGAACGTCCACGCACGGCAAGCCGAAGCATGGCAGTGCGCCAGGCGTTCTCGCCCTGGCCCGCTGAACCGCCTCGCCGAGGCAGAACAGTTCCCTTCTTCCCCCTGGGAGGCATCATGCGCTGTGTCATCGCCCGCTACCCGTTCGACCTCACCAAGAGCGGCGTCCTGGAGTCCATGAAGGGCATCACGCCCGAGCCGTCCGTCGGCGAGTCCGTGACCATCGGCCGCCGCACCTACCCCGTCAAGCAGGTCGGGCAGGTCATCACACGCCAGGACCGCCGCGATTTCAGCGCCGGCGAAATCCTCCGGGCCATGAACCGGCTCGGCTTCACCTGCCATGGCCTCCCCCACGCCACCACACCCGAGCACGCCCCCAGCCCGGTCCAGCAGGCTTCCGCGATGCTCGGCGCCCCTGCCGCCCTCTGACCGACGAGCAGGCGCGAGCCGCCATCAGAGCGAGAGCGGAGCGCCGCCCGTTCAACGATGCGGCTGCGAAAAGGCCCGGCCCGTCCAGGTCCGGTCCGCGACCTCCGGCATGTCGGTGCCGTGTTCGCGGATCCAGGCGTGATGGCGGGTACGGGCGTCGGTCACGGTCTGATGCTCCTCGCGGGGCAGCGGGCGGGTCATGGGCGCCGCTGTCCCGCACCGGAGCCGGTGCGGGACGGCGGCGGCATGGTCGTCAGGCGAGGTGCGCGATCACGTAGCGGGTCGTCAGGTCGAGTGGGGTGCCGTCGGCGAGGGTCTCGGTGGTCCGCATCAGGATGTCGTCGGCTTCGACGATCTCGAATCCGGTCTTTTTGAACAGGTCCTCCAGTTCGGTGTCGACCTCCTGGCCCGGCGAGAGGCCGAACTGGAACTGGTTGAACAGCCGCTCCAGCTTCGGCAGCGACTCGTCGGACTCGAAGAGCAGCCGGTGCACCACGGACCAGGTGACCTTGGTCGGCTCCTGGCAGAACACCCGGCCGCGCTTGCCGGCCAAGGCCGCCAGCGTCTCCACCGCGGGCGCCCGGTGGTCGTACGGCAGCTGGTGGAAGAGGGCGCGCATGTAGATGTTGACGTCGCCGATCCGTTCGTGCAGGGCGTGCGCCTCATCGGTCTCCATGACGTCGAAGCGGAAGTACTCGACGTTGGGGTGGGCGTTGGTCTGGCGTGCCATGTCGATCGCGGCCTGGGCGATGTCGACGCCGATCACCCGGTCGAAGTGCTCGGCGAGGACGGGGCTCTGGGTGCCGTTGCCGCACCCCAGGTCCACCACCGGCAGCGTCGGAGCGAAGTGGGGCCGCAGCATGGGGAGATGGCGCACCGCGTTGTGGGCCGGGTCGGAGTCCCAGAACGCCTCGCCGCCCTGCTCCGGCAGATCGGCCCAGTACGTGTCCCACAGCGCTTCCCGGTCCATGGTCATGTGCCGTGATCCCTCCTGTTCGGTGGTTGGTGCCAGGTGGCCGTGGCCCGGGTGTCAGCCGCGGGCCGTCGCTGTCAGCCGGGCCGTCAGTGCGGCCCGGTCGGTCTTGCCGTTCGGGGTGCGGGGCAGGGCCGCCATCACGTGCAGGGCGTCCACCGTCATGGAGAGCGGGAGGCGGTCCGCGCAGTGCCGTTTGACGCTCAGCAGTGTCGGCGGGCTCGCGTCCGGCCGGGGCACCACGGCCGCGTGGATACGGGCCTTCAGCCCGGAGCCGATGACCACCACGGCCGCCGTGCCGACCGACTCGTGGGCGTCCAGCGCCGCCTCGATCTCGCCGAGTTCGACGCGGTGCCCGCGCACCTTGACCAGGTGGTCGCGGCGGCCCACGTACTCCAGGTTGCCCCGCGCGTCGTAGCGGCCGACGTCACCGGTGCGGTAGGGGCCGGCCTGCGGTGCGGCGCCCCAGTACCCGTTCATCACGGTCGGTCCCGCGACGGTGATCTCGCCCTCCGGCCCGTCCCGCGGCTCCAGCCAGACGTCGGCGCCGGCGCACGGGGCGCCGATGGGCAGCGGGCTGCTGCGTCCCAGGTCGTCGGCGGTGATCTCGTACGAGGTGCAGACGTTGGTCTCGGTGGGGCCGTACCAGTTGAACAGCCGTACGTCCGGCCACGCCGCGCGCAGCCGCAGGGCGTCCGCCAGCGGGAAGGGCTCGCCGGCGAAGGCGCAGACCCGCAGCGCGGGCGGCGGAGCGCCGTCCAGCAGCCCGCCCTGGTGCAGCATCAGCACGAGGACCGAGGGCACCGAGTACCAGACTGTGATCCGCCGGCTCTCCAGCAGGTCGGTCAGCAGGTCCGGCGCGTACGCCATGCCCGGCGGCACCAGGTGCACCGAGGCGCCTACCAGGAACGCCGCGTACAGGTCGAACACGGAGAGGTCGAAGTTGAACGGGGCGTGGTTGGCGAGCCGGTCCGCGGCTTGCAGGCCGGTCTCGGCGGCCGCCCAGGTGACGAACGCCAGCGCGTTGCGGTGGCTGATCGCGATGCCCTTCGGCACCCCGGTCGAGCCTGAGGTGTACAGGATGTACGCCGGGTCATCCGCCGTGCCGTGGTGCGCCGGAGGCGCGGAGGGGGCGGGGGACGCCAGCAATTCGGTGGCGCCGACCACTCTCGGCGCGCTCTCCCCCGCCGCCTGGGGCCAGGTGTCCCCGGCGGCGCGGCGCAGTCCGTCCGCGTCGGCAACGACGAGGGCCGGGCGGCAGTCCCGGATGATCTGGGCCAGCCGGGCGAGAGGGTTCGCCGCAGAGACCGGTACGTAGACCGCTCCGATCCGCAGGGCGGCCTGCATCAGCGCCACCGAGTCGATGTCCTTGCCGCTCCAGATCACCACCCGGTCGCCGGGGGCTATGCCGGCGGCGTGCAGGGCGCCGGCGAACGCGTCGGCCAGCAGGTCCAGTTCGCGGTAGCTGACGCCGCCGGACAGGTCGTCGACGGCGAGCGCGTCCGGCGTCCGGCGAGCCGAGCGCGTCAGCAGTTCGTGGAGTCTCACAGGCCCAGCTCCCTGGCGATGATCTCCCGCTGGATGTCGGAGGTCCCGGAGAAGAGGGTGCCGGGCACCGCGTCCCGCAGGGCCGCCTCGATGCCTTCCTCCCGCAGGTAGCCACGCGCGCCGAACAGCCGTACCGCGTCCATCGCGCTCTCCAGCACGCCTTCCGAGACCGCCAGCTTCGACAGCGCCGCCCACAGGGCGCCGTCGCCGTCGCGGTCGAGTTCCCAGCAGGCGCGGTAGAGCAGGAGGCGGCCGCTCTCCAGGCGCAGCTTCATCTCCGCGAGGCGGTGGGAGACCGCCTGGAACTCCGACAGCCGCCGCTGGAACTGGCGGCGTCGCCGCACATGGTGCGTACAGGCGTCGAGCAGTCGCTGCTGCACGCCGAGGTAGAGCGCGAAGAGGCAGGCCCGCTCCCAGGCCATGGAGGTCTGGAAGACCGTGCTGCCCAGCCCGGGGGCGCCCAGGACCTGGGAGGCCGGTACGAAGCAGTCGTCGAAGGAGACGGTTCCGGCCGGGCAGCCCAGCAGGCCGGTCTTCTCGAACGGCGGGCCGGCCGAGACACCGGGCGCGTCGCGGTCCACGACGAACCCCGTCAGGCCCAGATGCGCGGCCTTGGCGTCGGTGGTGGCGTAGGTGACATAGACGTCGGCGACCGGGCCGTTGCTCACGAAGGACTTGGTGCCGTCGAGAACGTAACCGCCTTCCACCGGGGTGGCGGTGACGGCGAGCCGGGAGACATCGGAGCCCGCGTCGGCCTCGGTCATGGCGTTGCCCGCGATCAGGGCCCCGGAGCACAGACCTGGCAGCAGCCGTTCCTGGACGGCCGGTTCGGCGAACTCCAGGATCGGCCTGGCACAGGCGAACTGGTGGGCGGCGGCGGCGAAGACCAGGCCGGTGCTGGAGCAGCCCTCGCCCACCGCCTCGATCACGCGGGCGGTGTCGAGGGCGCCGAGTCCGCCGCCGCCGAACCGCTCCGGGACGCTCGCGCCCAGCACGCCGAGCTTCCCCAGCCCCAGCCAGTCCTCCCTGGTGAAGGGCTGCTCGTCCCGCTCCCGATCCTGAGGGAAGGCGGCGCGCACCCCGGCCAGGACCTCGGCGTACCGGGCCTGCTGCTCGGTGTTCCAGCCGAAATCCATGTCAGTCCGCCCACGAAGGACGTTCGAGGATGCTGAAGACCGCACATGCGATGTTGAATCCCGGCCCGACTCCGAGCATGAGGAAATGATCGCCCGGGCTCAATTCCCCGGTCCTGACCAGGTGTTCCAGCGAGATGAACTGATCGCTCGCGCCGGCGTGGCCGATGGTGCGGCTGAAATCCCAGGTCGATCGGCTCATGGGCAGCCCGAGCGGGATCATGCCCCGGCCCTCGACCCGTTCGCGCGATCCGTTGACATAGGCGACCTTGGTGACGTCGTCTATCCCGATTCCGGATTCCTCCAAGGTGCGGGTCACCAGTTCGTCCTGGGCCGCGATGATCGGGAGCGGGCCCCCGGGCGGCCGTTCCGCGTTCACCATCCAGTGCTTCTTGGTGGCCGCGAAGTTGAGCGGACGCCCGAGTGTCTCCCCCGGCGGGAACATCGGCTCACCGCTGCGGTGCATTCCCTCGTATTCGGGCAAGGTGACCGCGTTGACGGATTCGAGTCGGGCGAATCCGGGGGTCCTGCTGAGCACCACGGCGCAGCCCGCGTCCGCCATGGGGAAGTGCGGACTGAAACGTAAGCGGTCGATGCGCGGCGAATTGAAGTTGTCGGCGCTCGTGATGACCGCGGAGTCGCGTTCCGGTACGCCCATCAGATAGCCGGCCGCGAGTTCCAGGGCGCTGAACATGCCCATGCAGCCCTGTCTCACCTCGGCCGCCACGACGTTGCCGCCGACCGCGTGCCGCTGGATGTAGTACTGCGGACACCAGCCGTCCGGGCCCTGGTACCAGACGCTGGCGTACAGCAGCATGCCTAATTCGGACTGGTCCTTACCGGAACGGTGCAACGCCTCGCGCACCGCGTGCAGGGCCATTTCGGGGGCCGGCGTCTCACCGGCCACCGCGATGCTGGCGAAGTCGTACTCCTTCGCGGCTGCGGCGTCGATCATCCCCTCCGCCACCGCCGACTCCATACTCATCTTCTCCGGCACATAGACGCCGAGGCCGCCGACGAACACGTCTTTCGTTTTCACGGAGGTAAACCTCTCGACGTTTCGGGGTCAGCCGACGGGCTGCTGGAGTTCCAGAACCAGGTCCGTCACGTGTTCCAGGTCCTTGAAGTGGTCGCCGACCATCTTCTTCGGCGGCACGCGCACACCGATTTCGTCGCGTATGAAAGCGAGCAGTCGCGCCGTCTTCACGGAGTCGAGCACCCCCCATTCCAGCAACGGGGTGGTCGACGTCAGATCGTCACCCGCCTGCCCATCCAGCAGGCCATCCCGAACAAAAGTGAGGAGCTTTTCGAGCAGGTCCACGCGTTCGACGTCAGACACTTTCTCTCCAGCCTGATGACAGCAGGTCACAAAAGACCCGAGCAGCGACAAGGGGATACTCAACCGGTCCGAAAGACGGCGTGAGCCATTCCGTGACACGGCGCACTCAGCGACCGGGTTCGCGCGAGTTATGCGCTATCCAGTCGGGCGAATCGACCTCAGATGCCCAGCAGTCTGCCCACCGGGCCAGGCGCCTGTCAAGGAAAGTCCGCGTTACACAATTCGTTGCACAGTCGATCACTCACCCTCTCGAATCCGAACATCGCCCCATCGTCCATTACTCATCGGTAGGAGGGAATCCCAACCGGCCGAGGGCGAAACATTGCCCGGCGGTGAAGTTTTTCTCGTTTCCCGCACGCTCCGGACGCGCACCATCAGCGGAATCCGGACGAGCACGCCGCACCGTCGCTCGGCCGAGAAGGCCCGAGCCATTCTGGCGTGCGCCGACGTATACCGAACGCCGGTGCCGCACGGATCATCGACGCCCAGGCCAAGACGGTCGGCAAGTCTCGCCAACAGGTACCACGTTGAAGCGGAGTGGTTACGGCGCGCACTTCCTGCGAAACGGGCATGGGGCCGACACCCGATCGCGGCCCGGTGGCGAGGATTCGAGAGCCCGCCGCGTCAAACGGAATGGCAGCTGCGTACGGAATCGGCTGGGGCATTGCTGTGAGCTTTCGAGGAACCCTTCACGGGTCCGTTCGAAGCGGTCCTGAAACAGATCCGATATCCAGAGAAACGGGCACTGCGCGACACCGAATCTCCGAACCACAGTCTTTTGGGTCCGTGCAGAACATCGCTTGGCCTGCGGACAAAGCCAGGCCGGTCTGTTCGGACACTCCGATGGCATCGCCGATCTTGGTCCCAGACGCGCGGCACTTCAGGATCGATCCCGTCCACCCATCAAGCGTCGGCAGCTTCCGCAGTCATGGCAGAGGCAGCAATCCGTCCGCTCGCCGGCGCCGCACGCGACGCCCGCCCTCGAACTCCACGACGTCCTCGGCCACCGTTCGCACCGCCGGGAGGTCGTGGCTGATGAACAGGAGCGCTGTGGCGGCCGGTGCGAGCAGGCTGGGCAGCGCGTCGAGGACCAGTTCCCGGGATGCGGTGTCCAAGGCCGATGTGACCTCGTCGCACACCAGCAGCGCGGGGTGGGCCGTCAGGGCGCGGATCAGTGCGCAGCGCTGGAGCTGCCCGCCGGACAGCTGGTCGGGGGTGCGGCGCAGCATCGCCTCGTCGAGCCCCAGCTTCTCGCCGGTCGTCAGCGCCTCGGCCGTCGCTTCCTCGCGTCGCAGTCCGCGCAGAAGGCATGCGGTGTCGGCGAGTTGGCGGATGAGCGGGCGGTGTTTCTCGAAAGAGTCCGCGCTGTTCTGGTGCATGTATTGGACGACGCGGCGCTGCGCGGCGGAGCGGCGGTCGATGCGGGCGGGGAGCAGCGTGCCGTCGACGCGTATCTCGCCGGAGGTGGGCGCGGTGAGACCGGCCAGGGCCCGGGCGAACGTCGTCTTGCCCGAGCCCGAGGGGCCGAGCAGTGCGGTGCTGCTTCCGGGCGGGAACGCCATCGACACCGGTCCGGTGAGGGGCTCGGCGGACCGGCGGCGTACGGCGATTCCCGTGGCCACGACGCCGCCGGATCGCGGGGAGTTGGGGCCGCTCGCCCCTGACGCCGCTCGCCGCGCCGCGCTGGTGCGGTGTTCCGCGGCGAGCAGTTCCCGGGTGGCCGGGTGGCGCGCCACGACGGACCCGCTGGTGGCGGACTCGGGGGCGGGGTCGTCAATGCCGAGAACTCCGTGGCTCCCGTAACCCCCAAGCCCCCCAAGGACTTCGTCCGTAGGGCCGTCGTCCACGACCCGGCCGTGCTCCAGCACGATGGCCCGGTCCGCGGTGCGGCGCACCAGGGGCAGGTCGTGGCTGAGCAGCAGGATGCCCATACCGTCGTCCGCGAGGCGGCGGACGGTTCGGCCCAGGGCGTGCGCGAGGGCGGGGTCCAGGCCGCTGGTGGGCTCGTCCAGTACGAGGAGGCGTGCGCCCGTCACCAGTGCGGAGGTGAGCGCGAGTCGCTGTTGCTGGCCGCCGGAGAGCTGGTGCGGGAAGCGGCGGTGCGTGGTCTCCCAGTCGAGGCCGGCCGCTGACAGTGCGCCAGCGGCGGCGGCTTTACGGGCGGACCGTCCCTGGCAGCCTCCGAGAGCGGCCAGTTCCGTCAGCACTCCCCCGACTCGGCGGACCGGGTCCAGTACGGATTCGGGGTGCTGCGGCAGATGCGCGGCCCGGCCCGCCCGAGCCGCGCGGCGCCGGTCCGGGGCGAGGCTCATCAGGTCCGTACCCTCCAGCAGTGCGCGTCCGGACAGCCGTACCGCTCCGCGCGCGGCGCCGAGTGCGGCCAAGCCCAGCGTGGTCTTGCCGCTGCCCGACGGGCCGACGACGGCGACGACGGTGCCCGGCCGCACGGCCAGTTCGACCTTGTCGAGGAGCGGGCGCGGCGCTCCGTCGGCCTGCGCCGAGATCTCCTCCATCGCCAGCAGCGGTGCGGGGACGGCCTCGGTCACGGTCTTCTCCTCTTGCCGGTCCTCATGCAGGTCCTCTCGCGGGTCCTCTGACCGCTCCCCTGACGGGTCCCATTGCGGGTCCCATTACGGGTCCTCTGACGGGCGAGGGTGCTGTCGACGAGCAGGTTGGCGCCGACGCACAGCGCCGTCAGCAGGCCGGCCGGCACCAGGACGGCGGCGGGCTGGGTGAACAGGGCGGCGCTGTTGCGTTCGATGAGCACCGCCCAGTCCGGTGCGGACGCGGGCAGGCCCAGGCCGAGGAAGTTGGCGGACGCCAGCAGGTACAGCACGGTGGAGAACCGGCCGCCCGCGTCGGTGGCCAGCGGTGCGGCCAGTTCCCGCGCCAGGTGCCGGAGGTGGATGTACGCCCAGCCGTGCCCCTGCATCCGCAGGGCCTCGACGACGGTCCGGGAGCCGGGTGCGAGGGCAGCGCCGCGTACCAGGCGTGCCACGGCCGGTACTTGGAGCACCCCGGCGACCGTCACCAGCCAGAACCAGTCGCGGTGGCCCGTCGCCGCCAGCGTCATCAGCACCAGCAGGCCGGGGAAGGCGAGGAGCAGGTCCATGGTGCGCATCACGGTCTCGTCGACGACCCGGCGCGGGCCCGCGGCCAGCAGCCCCAGCGGTATGCCGAGCGCCGTCCCGACGGCGAGCGCGGCCAGCGCGCTGCCCACCACCGAGGCGCCGCCTTCCAGTACGAGCGAGAGCGCGTCGCGGCCCAGGACGTCCGTGCCGAGCGGGTGCCCCGCGCCGGGCGGCTGCGACGGCAACGCGTCCTGCCGGGGCGCGTCGTCACCGGCCGCCAGTGGTCCCAGCAGAGCAAGGAGCACGGGTACGCCCAGCAGGATCAGGGCGGTCCACGGGCGTCGGCGTCTCGTAGCGGCGGTGCGGGATGTCCTCGTTCGCGGCAAGGTCATGCCGTCACCTCGCGGCGGGGTGCGAGACGGTGCGCGACCAGGTCTCCGATCAGGTTGACGACGACGGCGGTCCCGGCGAACAGGAGCGCGTACGTCTGTACTTGTGGCAGGTCCCGGTTCTGGACCGCCTCGACGAAGCCGTCGCCGAGCCCGCGGAAGCCGAAGACCGCTTCCACCAGCACGGCGCCGCCGAGCAGTCCCTCCACGCAGCGGGCGTACTGCTGGGCCGCGGGGCCCAGGGCGTTGGGCAGCACGTGGCGCAGTACAACGGTGCGCTCGCGCAGGCCCAGGAGCCGCAGGTGCTCGGCGACGGCACCGTGCCGCTCGGCCGCCACGCCCGCGCGGATCTGCCGTGCCAGGTCGCACAGGTGCCGGGCCGTCAGCACGGTGATCGGGAGGACCAGGACGGCCGGCTGCGCGCGCAGTGCGGCCGCGTCCATGCCGACGGCGGTGGCGGGCAGCAGGCCGGCCGCCAGCGACACCGAGGCGACGAGCAGCAGTCCGAGTACGAATTCGGGCACGGCGTGCAGGACGACCGCGGCCGTGTTCAGGGCGCGGTCGACGCGGCTGCCCTCGCGCAGTCCCGAGACGGTGCCCACGAGAGGCGCCAGCACGGTGACGAGCGCCAGTGCCGGTACGCCCAGCAGCAGCGTCACGCCGATGCGGCGGCCGATGTCGTCGCCGACGGGCAGTCCGGTGGTCAGGGAGTGGCCCGGATCGCCGGTGAGCAGGTGGCCGAGCCAGTGCCAGAAGCGGGGCCAGGCGGGTTCGTCGAGGCCCAGCTGCTCGCGCAGGGCCGTGATCTGCTCGGGGGTGCCCAGTTCGCCTCGGAGCACGTCGGCCGTGTCGCCGGGCAGCAGCGAGCCGACGGCGAACACGGCCACCAGCACGACCAGGCACTGGAGGAGGGCGAGCAGGGAGCGGCGGAAGACGTAGGCGCGCACGTCGTCAGCTGATGCGGACCCGGTCGAAGCGGGCCCAGTCGTGCGAGTTCGGGGGCGCCGCGCGCAGGCCGCCGACCGACCGTGCGATGGCGTCGTTGGCGTCGGAGAACGCCCACACGAGCAGTCCGGACTCCTCGCGAGCGATCTTCTGGGCGCGGGAGAGAAGCGCGAGGCGGTCCTGCTCACCGCGGCTGGTGCGGGCCCGGTCGAGGAGGACGTCGAACTTCTTCGAGGCGTACTGCGTCTGGTTGCGGGCGGCTCCGCCGCGGACGCGCTGCTCAAGGAAGTCGGAGACCGGCAGGGTGGAGGTGGTATTGAAGGCTGCGATGCCCTTGGTCTTGATCTCGCTGAAGTACGTGCTGGAGGCGCGGGTGTTGACGGTCAGCTTCAGCCCCACTTCGCGCAGCTGCCGCGCCATCAGGTCCGCGGCCGGCTCCCAGGCGGCGTCGACGGAGCTGGTCTCCACGGTGATGTGCAGGCCGTCCGCACCGGCTTCCTTCACCAGCTCGCGCGCCGCGTCGACGTCCCGCTTGAGGGGTTTGAGGTCGTCGGGGTAGCCGCGCAGGCCGAGGCCGAACAGGTCGTCGCCGGCCTCGCCGTGACCGGCGAGCGCGACTCTGACCAGGGCTTCCCGGTCGATCCCGAGCCGAACGGCGCGTATCAGCCGCGGATCGTCGAACGGTTTGCGCCCGGTGCGCAGGAGCAGTTGCTGCGCGGTGGCCCGCTTCGCGGTCAGCAGTCGCGTCGAGCCGTCCCTCTTCAGCCGCTCCACGGAGGAGCCGGCCATGTCGGCGCCGTAGTGCACCTGGCCCGACAGCAGCGCGTTCAGCCGCGCCGACTCCTCGTTCGCGGGGACGATCTCCAGCTCGGCGATGTGCGGGGCGCCGTCCCAGTGGTCCGCCCAGCTCCGGTAGCGGGCGGTGCCGCCGGGGGTGAACGACACGTAGGTGAAGGGGCCGGAGCCGACGGGCTTGCGGAAGTCGGTCGTCCCGTCCGGGATGATCTCGGTGCCGGGGCCGGCGAGGACGGTGGGGAACTCGAAGTTCGGCGCCTTCAGCACGAAGACGACGGACCGCGTGCCGTCGGCCTTGCTCGCGGTGAAGTCGATCGCGGAGAGCAGCACCTGCGAGGGCGAGCCGGTCTCGGGGTCGGCGGCGCGGCGGTAGCTGTACAGGACGTCCTTCGCGGTGACCGGCCGTCCGTCGTGGAACTTCGCCGCGCGCAGGCGGATGCGCCACCGGGTACCGGAGGCGTCGCTCTCCCACGACTCCGCGAGCCTTTCGCGGACCGACATGTCGTCGGCGTACGTACCGAGGGTGTCGTAGAGGGCCTTGGCGCGGGCCTGGTCGACGAAGTTCGGGGCGACGTGCGGGTCGAGGGTCTCCTGGGAGCCGCCGGAGGTGAACGCCGCGCGGAACCGGTCGCCGCCGCCCCCGTCCTTGGTGTCGCCTCCGCAGCCGCTGAGCAGGCCGGTACCGGCGAGCGCCAGGGCGCCTGAGGCGGCCAGTACGCCCCGCCTGCCTGGTCGCGGTCGTCGCTCCGGCTGCGTCCGGGCATGCGTCGTCACATCGATCCTCTCCGGGGTGTCCTCGCCCCTGCCGCTGGACCGGCGACGGGTCAGTCTTCTGGCTCCCGGATCGTCGCTCGCCTCCGCCTTCCCGCCCGCTTAGCGCGGTCAGTGGCGTGCGGGAGGATCGCTTCCCGGTCACAGTGGCGGGACCGCGCCGGACTCGCACCGGCTTCCTGGTCCCCGTCGCCTCGTGCGCTCATTGTGGCGCACGGGGCGACGGGGGCTTCAACCCGGTGGGATCAGGCGGGGAGAGCGGCCGTCCGCCCGCGGCGAGCAGCCGGCCGCCCTCCCGTCATGGCTCGATCAGACCGGCCGTCATGGCTCGATCAGGCCGGCTCAGGCGCACCCGGCGGGCTGTGCCCGCGAGGCGTCGCGGATCAGCGCCCGCTGCGCGTCGTGCACCCGTTTCACGTCGGGCTTCACGACCCTGCGGTCATAGGTGAGCAGGCCGTTCAGCTCGCCCTCCACATCGGAGATCTGCGTGTAGACGGCGCCGTTGCCGCCCTTGCAGGCCAGCGCCCGCACCTCCTTCAGCTTGTCGAGGTAGGCGTCCGTGTACGTGGCCGGGTCCACGTCCACGTACGACTGCTGCACGGACCACGCGTGTCCGGGGACGCCGAGCCCGAGGCCGCCGTACTCCCCGGCCACCAGAGCCCGTTTGCCGTCCGGGTGCGGGGGCAGCGCGGGGCTCGGATATCCGTGCTCGTCCATGATGTCGCCGGTGCCGCCGTCGACCCCGAGGTTGAGCCCCGACATCGAGTTGATCAGCCGCGTCGGGTCCCACGCCTTGGCCTGGTCGGCGACGCGGGCCTCGTCGTACTGGCCCCAGCCCTCGTTGAACGTGACCCACATGGCGACCGACGGATGGTTGTAGTGCTGGTCGATCATGGTCTTCAGCTCACGCTCGTACTCGGCGCGCGCCGCCGTGCTCGGGTTCACCCCCGCCGCCATCGCCGGCATGTCCTGCCATACGAGCAGCCCCAGCTTGTCGGCCCAGTAGAACCACCGGTCCGGCTCGACCTTGATGTGCTTGCGGACGGAGTTGAACCCCATCCGCTTGTGCATCTTCAGGTCGTACGCGAGTGCCTTGTCGCTCGGCGCGGTGTGCAGCCCGTCGGGCCAGAACCCCTGGTCCAGCGTGGCCATCATGAAGACGGGCTTCCCGTTCAGGACGGTGCGCGGAGTGCCGTCCACCCGCTGCACGGAGATCGACCGCATGCCGAAGTAGCTCTTGACCCGGTCCCGGCCGACGCTCACCTTGAGGTCGTACAGGTAGGGGTCGTCCGGCGTCCACAGGCGCGGCTTGGCGATCTTCAGGTCGAGCGCATGCCCCGACCGGCCCGTAACGGTGCCGACCTTGCGCTTTCCGGCGTACACGGTGGCAGTGACCGGAAGGCCGCTGCGCACGCCCGCGGTCTCGACGGTCAGCCTGCCGCTCGCGTCGGGCGTCAGCTTCAGACCGGAGACATGATCCGCGGCGACGGGCTCCATCCACACGGTCTGCCAGATCCCGGAGGAGGGTGTGTACCAGATGCCGCTGGGGTCGAGGCGCTGCTTGCCCATCGGCGGGTTCTCACCGTTCGCCGCGTCGGTCGGGTCGTACACGCCGACGATGAGCTCCTGGGTGCGCCCCGGCTTCAGCGCGTCCGTGATGTCCGCGCTGAACTTGTCGTACCCGCCCTTGTGATCGGCGACCTTCTTGCCGTTCACGTACACCTGCGCCTGCCAGTCGACGGCGCCGAAGTTCAGCTGGAGCCGCTTGCCGCGGCCCACCTGCCAGTTCGCCGGAACCGTGAAGGTGCGCCGGTACCACATGCGGTCCTCATGGCGCTCGATCCCGGAGAGCTGCGACTCCACCGGGTACGGCACCAGGATCTTCTCGCCCAGTCGCCTGCCCGCCGGCACGGCGTCGCCCGCCTTGGCCGCGGCGAACTCCCACCTCCCGTTGAGGTTCCGCCACTCGGACCGGGTGAGCTGCGGCCGCGGGTACTCACGGTGTGCGTTCGCGGACGTCACCCGGTCGCCCCATGGGGTGCTCAGCTCGTACGTGGAGTGGTTGGGCCCACTCGACCAGAAGGGGCCGACGGCGGTCCCGTCCTTCCCCGCCAGGCCGCCCTTGCCGTCGTACGTCACGTCCACGAGGCCCGGCGCGTCGCCGTCCTTGTTGCCGACGACGGGCTCCTTCAGCCCGACCAGCAGGGCCCGCGAGTCGTCCGGGTCCGCCTTGACGCTGCTCAGCGGCCACTTGGCGCCCCCGATCACCGCCGAGACATGGCCGTTCGCCCCACCCGGCACCCTGCCGAGCTTCTGCGCGAAGTCGAGCTTCAGGGTCCGCCCGTCGCCGAGAACGGTCGTGCCGACGGCGCCGTCGTACTTCCAGTCGTCGGGCAGCCGGAACGCCGACGACGGGATGGCCTTCTTCTGCTCGCCGGGCTCGGTCCACCGCAGATGCAGATTGGAGCCGCCGATGTGCTCGAAGTACTCGACCTTGACGTCGACTGCCTGGTCGGCCGTCAGTTTCACGGGTTTGGAAGACTGTTCCCTGTCCCAGTCGTCGACCCAGTGGTCGATGACCAGTTGCCCGCCGACCCACAGCCGGAAGCCGTTGTCACCGATGATGGAAAACGTCGTCGAGCCGGATTTCTCCGGCACGAGCTTCCCGGTCCAGCGCACACTGGCGTTGTCCGACTGCCCGGTGGCGGACTGCAACCGGGATTCGAGGCTGCCGAAGTCGATGTTCGGATCGAATCCCGTCGCCTTCAACCGGTCGAAGTCGAATGCTCCGGGGGCGGATTGCGTGTAGTACTCGCCCTTGAGCCCGTGAGGCACGACCGGCTCATCCGCGGCCGTGGCGGGTGGGGTCATGGTGAGCGCTGTGAGTCCGAGTGCTGTCGTGAGGAGCAGGGCCAGATGTCGGCCGGTCCGTCTGAGGGGTCTGATGCGCACGGATCCTCCTGTAAGGGAACGCGTCTACTGGAACGCGGTGAGGAAGGGTGGCGGCTCGTCGCTCAAGTCGGTACAACTCATCTGTACAACGTTGGAAAGAACGGCAGTTGGCATGACAGCACGTGATCCGGTGCACTGTCCAGAGCCAAGACGAGCGCGCCCGGCGGGCGGGAGTGCCGAGCCGAGCCGAAGGAGATTCCGTGCGGGTGAGTCTCAAGGATGTCGCGGAGCACGCCGGCGTCTCGATCAAGACCGTGTCGAATGTCGTGAACAACTACCGGCACGTGACTCCCGCGACGCGCAGCCGCGTCCAGCAGACGATCGACGAGCTCGGCTACCGCCCGAACCCGACCGCCCGTCACCTGCGCAAAGGACGTACGGGCATCATCGCCCTCGCCGTCCCCGAGCTCGGCAACCCCTACTTCGCCGAACTCGCGGGAGCCGTGATCGACGCGGCGGCGGCGCACGACGTCACGGTCCTCCTCGACCACACCCAGGGCGACCGCGAGCAGGAGATCCTGGTCAGCCAGGGCTTCCGGGCACGGGTGATCGACGGACTCATCCTGAGCCCGCTGGAGCTGGAGGCGGAGGATCTGCGCGGCCGGGACGACGACGTGCCGCTGGTGCTGCTCGGCGAGCGCGAGTACGACCTGCCCTACGACCACATCGCCATCGACAACGTCGCCGCGGCCCGCACCGCGGTGCGCCACCTGCTGGGCCGCGGCCGTACGCAGATCGCCTACCTCGGCGCGCGCACCGACTCGGCGAACCGGCCCGCGCACCTGCGGCTGGACGGATGGCGCGCGGAGCTGACCGCGGCAGGGCTGCCCGCACCGGACGCGCTGATCGGCGAGACCAGCGGCTGGGACCGGGGCGACGGCGCCTCCGCGATGGCCCGGATGCTGGACTCGGGCGTCCGCCCGGACGCCGTGTTCGCCTACAACGACCTGGTGGCGATCGGTGCGATGCGGGTGCTGCACGAGCGGGGCCTCAGGGTGCCGTGGGACGTGGCGGTGGTCGGCTTCGACGACATCGCGGAGGGCCGGTTCGGCGCGGTCACGCTGACCACGATCTCGCCGGACAAGCCCGCGATCGCACGGCTCGCGGTGCGGTCGCTGCTGCACCAACTGGAGCATCCCGAGGAGCGCTCGGGCCATGAGCTGACCCCTGAATACCGCCTGACCGAGCGCGAGAGCACCCTCGGCCGCCGCTGACCGAACGGGGCGTCGCCCCGGCGGCGGCCCCTTCTTCGGCAGACGAGTCTCCGCGCAAAGCCATTACGGCCTTTACGGCCTTCTTCCAACGATGTAAAGACCCTTCCCGGTACCCGCTTGCTCGACTGGTCGAGCATCGAGCCCCTATCAGCCGCATAACCGGTGACCGGGGCTCGGGGGCAAGGTCGTCGCGGCGGTCGGCAGGGTCAGCCGCACGGCGAAGCCGCCTTGGTCCTGCGGGCCGATGCTGATCTGCCCGCCGTAGAGCTTGGCCCGCTCGCGCATGCCGAGCAAGCCGTGCCCGCCGTCGGTTCGTGCCCTGTCCGGGATCGCCCCCTCGCCGTCGTCCGTGACCGAAACCGTCACCTGATGCGGTTCGTAGCTCAGCCGTACTTCCGCATGCGCGCCCGGCGCGTGTTTGAGGACGTTGGTGAGGGCCTCCTGCACGATCCGGTAGGCGCACAGTTCCACGCCGGGGGCGATGGGCCGCGGGGTGCCCTCGACGCTCAGGGCGACTGGGACTCCACCGGCGCTGACGCGTTCGGCCATCTCGTCGAGGCGGGCCAGACCCGGCATCGGGCCGGCCGGGGCGCCGTCGTCGTCGGCGCGCAGCACCATGAGCATGCGGCGCAGCTCGTCGAGGGCCTCCTTGCCGGTGGCGTCGATGGTGTCGAGCGCGCCACGCGCGGTCCGGCGATCGGTGTCGAAGACGAAGCGGGCGAGACCGACGTGCACCGAGATCACCGACATGTGGTGTGCCACCACGTCGTGCAGTTCGCGGGCTATCCGGCTGCGTTCCTCGGCCACCTCGCGCCGGGCCCGTTCGGCCTGTTCCCGGCGCAACTGCCGGGTCAGCTCGGCCGAGCGGCGGGCGACGACGCCGAACCGCCACAGCACCGCCGGGTAGACCACGGCCTGCCCGAGCACGGACGGCCAGGAGTCGGTGTGGTTCACCACGCCCGCATAGATCCAGACCCCGCCCATCAGAGCGGCGCACGGCACGGAGAGCGCGCCGGGCCGCAGGGAGGCGACGGTGTAGACGGCGAGCAGCGGGCCGAAACTGCACACCACGGGCCAGTAGCCGAGGGCGATGTACACCAGCCAGGTCGCATGCACGAGGCACCAGACCAGCAAGGGGACCCGGCTGCGGAGTACGAGCGGCAGGTGGGCCAGGACCACCAGCGCGTAGGCGGCAGCATCGAGCGGGTTCTGCCCCTGGCGTGCGGCCTCCGGTCCCAGCAGCAGGGCCACGCTGGTCAGCGCCGTCGCGACCAGCGCGTCGACAGCAAGGGGGCGAATCCGCATCACAGCAGCGTAGGGCCGATTTAGTCGAATGGGCGTCAAATCGCCGTGATACAGCTGGAGTTGCAGGATTCTGGTCGTTACCGCGCTGGTCTGTAGTGGAGTTCAACCCTGTGCGGGACGCGGGTCGTAAGGGGCGGACTGTCCGTTCGGGTAACGCGACGGCGCCGGGCAATCGCCGGCACCGCCTCTGCTGACACTGAGCCGATTCGCCGTCCGGACCCGGGCAGCAGCGGCGGCCACAGGACTACGGAACGCAGTAGACGCGATCCCGGCCACGGACGGTGGCAAGCGATCGGCGGCAAACCCTGACGGCTCGCGGCGGGCATCGACCCCATCGGAGAAGGAAGCCCACCGCGGCACCGAGCCACCCGCGTGCCCGAGCCCTGCTCAGCGTGTCCGTACCTGCTCACGCATCGCCGTCATCGCGGCTCGCCCCGCAGTGGCCGCCCAGGTAGCGCGTCGGTCTGCAACTCCCCTGCGCTGACCATCTGCACGCCGCCTACGAGCAGATACCGGACGCCCACGGAGGGCCGCGTGGAGTCGAAGTAGGTGGCGGTATCCGTGATCGCCTCGGGGTCGAGGACGACTATGTCGGCGTCGGCTCCGACCCCGAGGTGGCCCTTGGCTCGGGCTCCCGGTGCGACGTCGTCGAGGACGCGCGCGGGCAGGTGGGCGCATCGCCGGAACGCCTCCGGCCAGTCCCAGGCGCCGCTCTCCCGCACCATCACGCGCAGCGTCTTGGCGAACGTGCCAGCCGTGCGCGGGTGCGTGGTCCCTCCGGGCGGCAGTGGCCACAGGGTGCTGTCGCTGCTGCCGTCACGCCAGAAGACGGGCATCGCGTCGCTGGCGACGATCGCGTCGGGGAAGGCGAGGGCCTGGTGCAGCATGGCGCGCTCGCGCGGGTCGCTCTCGTCCAGGAACTCCAGGATGCAGGGCGCCCCGGGGTCGCTCTCGCGCAGTTGGCGCAGCCGGCCGTCGTCGGCGATGCGCTCCCCCGATTCGAGCATCACGACGCTCGACGCGGACAGGCCCTTCATCCGGAGCCGTTCGGCGTCGAGGAAGGCGGCTCCGATCGCGGTACTGCCTGCTCCGTACGGGTACGCCTCGATCGTCACCCGGGACCCGGACCGCCGTGAGGCGTCCAACGCGCCGAGTACCCGGTCGATGTGTTGGCCGGAAGTGCTGTTGACGTGGCAGTGGTGCATCGCGGCGCCGGTCTCGGCCGCGGCGGCGGCGACCTCCTCGGAGCCGTCCGCCGGTGTGCGGGGGTCCACCTCCACCAGTTCGCGGACGTGCGTATACGTCGGTGCTCCGGCCCTCGCGGCGAGCCGGGCGACGGCGAGGAACTCGGCGGGTTCGCTGTGGGGCGCGTATCCGAGGAGGACTCCGATGCCGAGCGCTCCGCCGGCCAGCTCGCCTTCCAGCAGGGCCAGCCACTCGGCGAGTTCACGGTCGGACGAGGAGCGTTGCCACGCGGGGTTCCCCAGTACCGCGAATCCGCTCGCCAACCGCGCGTCGGGCTCGATGCCGGCGAGCACCTGGGCCCGGGCGCCGCCCCACGAGGCGGAGAAGCCGTAGTGCAACGGGCGCCCGGCCGCCGCGGCCTCGGCATACGCCCGCCCGATGGGCATCAGGCCCGCTTCCAGGTCGAGTGCCGTCGTCACGCCGTCCATGGCCTGCAGCCGTTGCCCCGCGATCGAGTGCACATGGCTGTGCAGGTCGACGAAGCCGGGGCCGACGACCAGGCCCGCGACGTCGAGGACCGTGCATCCCGGCGGCGCGTCGAGCCCGGTGCCGACGGCGCTCACGACGCCATCGGACACGAGGACATCGGCCACGGCGTCGAATCCGGTTCCCGGGTCGATGACACGGCCGCCGCGCAAGAGGGTCTGCATGCTTCGTCTCCTCGTCGAGGACTCGCCGGAGCACCTGCTGGTCTCCGGTGCAACCCTAGGAGGAGGCACGGCACCGCTGTTCGTGCGAGCCTACGAATCCGAGCGGCTCTGTTCGCGCGCCGGTACGAACTCGGCCTTATGAAGATCTTGTTGGCCGCCCCCTGGTTTCGAAGCGGAGCACTTCGCGTACGGGCTCCGGTTCGTACGCCATGGTGTCCGCCGCCCATTCCGCTCCCTCCCTGCCACATGCCGACGACGTTGCGGGTCAGGTCGAGCTTGGAAGCGGGAGAATTCCTCATGTATAACGCCTGGCTGTTCCGGCGGAATGCCTGCTCCCGGACGCAGCGGAACGGTGAGCGGACTTCGGGCCCCGGGACGCGGCGGGCCGTGGCCGCCGTTCAGCGCAGCCCGTCGGCCACCGAGACGACGCGGCCGACGGACCACTCCCGCCCGTACCCGGACGGGCCCGGGAACCTTCCTGACCGCACCCGGCCGGTCGCACCGGCCGCGGGTGGTTCAGGCGCCGGGGGCGCCCGCGACCCGGCGCTCGCCGCCGTTGTTCTCCTGCCAGAACCGGTAGACGTCGACGGCGGCATCGCGCGGCTCGTGGCGCATGGGCAGTCGCCGGTCCTGCCAAGGCTTGGCGAACTCGTCGTAAAACGTGTTCAGCTCGAAGTACGCACGGTCGTCGACGTAGTGCGGCTCGTAGGCGTCGCGGGTGGTGAGGAAGACGACCTCGTCCGGCGAGCAGTAGTACAGCGAACCCAGGCACATCGGGCACGGGTGGGCCAGCACGTAGATGGTGGCGCCGGTCAGATGCTCGGTGCCCAGCTTCGTGCACGCCTCGCGGATGGCGAGGATCTCCGCGTGGGCGGTGGGGTCGCTGGTCTGGGCGACCAGGTTCGGGCTCTCGGCGAGTACCTCGCCGTCCTTGACGATCACGGTCGCGAACGGGCGGCCGCCCTCGGCCACGTTCTGGCGGGCGATGTCGATGGTGCGTTGAACGAAGTCCATGGTGCTCCTCCGGAGACGGACTGGGGGGGGTACGGGGATAGAGGCTGACGGGGATATGAGGCGGCCTCTCGGAAGGGGTACGAGGCCGCCTCATCGGAAGGGCCCGCCGCTCACAGCGGCACGCAGGCTCGGGCGCCGCGCGCGGAGGCGGGGCCGGGCGGAAGGGCTGCCACGCCCCCGCCCACCCTCCGACGTGAAACCCGACGCTCAGTCAGAAAGGCTTGGTCGGCAGGTACTTGCCGTCCAGTGTGATGACGGCGCGCTCGCCGCCCTCGGGGTCGGCGACCTTCTTCACATCCAGCTTGAAGTTGATCGCGGAGATGATGCCGTCCCCGAACTGCTCGTGGATCAGGGCCTTGAGGGTCGTGCCGTAGACCTGGATCATCTCGTAGAAGCGGTAGACGGTCGGGTCGGTGGGGACGCCGTCGGGGATCGAACCGCGGGTCGGGATCGTCTGCAGCAGCAGCGCCGCGTCCTCGTCCAGGCCCAGCAGCTCGGCGACCGCCTTCGCGGACACCTCCGGCAGCGGGTGCTGGCCGAGGACGGCGGCGGTGGTGAAGGCCGCCGACAGGCCGGCGGCGTCGGCGATCTGCTGCCAGGACAGGTCCTTACGGATCTTGGCCTCGACGGCGGCGTCCGCCAGGGCCTGGCGGGCGGCGGGGCTGAACTGAGCGTGCACCATGATCGGTACTTCCTTTTCTCTTCGCGTTCTCTTTCGCGGCCGCTTGACGAATTCTCTCGGCAGACCGCTTCCCGAAACTTCACGACTTCATGGAAGGGGAGAGTGAAGCAGCGGGTCAGTGTGGATGGGCGGGGTCCCGGCGCGGCGTTGCGGGCGGGAAGACGGATCAGTTCCGGTAGCCGGTCATCAGGCCGCGAGTGCGGGGCCGGCGACGGGGACGTCCTCGACACGTCCGGTGGCGATGTCGAAGACCCAGCCGTACAGCGTGACCTTCCGCTCCGCCAGGGCGCGGGCGACCGACGGGTGGGCAGCCAGGTTCGCCAACTGCGCCCGCACGTTCGCGCGCACCAGGGCGGAGACGTCGCCCGCGGCGGCGGTACGGGCCCGGGAGGCGTCCGCGTGCCGCAGCCAGGCGGCGACGGCCGGAGCGCCGCCGAGGTCGTGGCCCTCGGCCAGCGCGGTCATCGCGCCGCACGCGGAGTGGCCGCAGACGACGATGTCTCTCACGCCCAGCACGGAGACGGCGTACTCGATGCTCGCCGCCACCCCGTCGGTTCCAGGGGCGTAGGCGGGCACGAGGTTGCCGGCGGTGCGGATGACGAACAGGTCGCCCGGTTCGGCGCTGGTGACCAGCTCGGGCACGACGCGCGCGTCGGAACAGCCGATGAACAGGGTCTGCGGGCTGTGGTGCGTGGCCAGGCGGGCGAGAAGCTCCTCCTTGGCCGGGAAGACGTCCCGCTGGAAGCGGGCGACGCCCTCGGCGAGGTCTTGCATGGATCACTCCCTTCGGCGGTGACCGGCCCCTGTGGGCCGACGGGATCCGGCGAGGCCCGGTAGGGCCAGGCGAGGTCCGATAAGACCAAGCGAGACCCGGCGGGGCCCATCGGGGTCCGGTGCGATCCACCCTGCACCACCTGCACCTATAGCGTCCAAGAGCAGCTATCGATGATAGTCAGTGGTCACATCTATAGTTGTGTCATGGCCGCTCTGGAATTGCGTCATCTGCGCTATCTGCTCGCCGTTGCCGAACACGGCAACTTCACCCGCGCCGCCGAAGACCTGCATATCTCCCAGCCCACGCTCTCCCAGCAGATCAGGCAGTTGGAGCGCACCCTGGGCGTGCAGTTGCTGGACCGCACCGGCCGCACGGTACGGCTCACCGACGCCGGCGCCGTCTACACCGACCACGCCCGGCGCGCGCTGCGCGACCTGGCCGCCGCCGAGCGCGCCGTCCACGACGTCCAGGACCTCTCGCGCGGCCACCTGCGCCTGGGCGTCACCCCCACCTTCACCGCCTATCTCACCGGCCCGCTCACCGCCGAGCTGCACTCCCGCCACCCCGGCGTCAGCCTGACCCTGACCGAGACGACTCAGGACCGCGTCGAGGCCGCCCTGCTCGCCGACGACCTCGACCTCGGCATCGCCTTCGCCGGCCCCCACCTGCCGGGCATCACCCCGACCCCGCTGTTCACCGAAACCCTCAGCCTCGTCACCGCCGCCCCGCACACCCGTACGGCGCAGGAACCCCTACCCCTGCCCGTACGCGACTTGAATGACCGTCAACTGGCGCTACTCAGCACCGACTTCGCCACCCGCGGCCACATCGACGCCTACTTCGCCCGGCACCGGACCACCCCCCGCGTCACGGTCGAGGCCAACTCCATCCAGGCCCTCACCGAAATCGTCCGACGCACCGACCTGGCCACCGTCCTGCCCGACGCCATCACCCACGATCACGCCCACCTCGCACCCATCCCCCTCGACCCTCCCCTGCCCACCCGCACCGTCACCCTCCTGCACCGGCAAGGCGCCTACCTCGGGGCCGCCGCCCGCGCCTTCACCGAGCTCACCCACGACCTCGTCCGCAGCCGCGGTTACGCCCCGCCCCCGCGCCCGCTGCCGTCCAGCCCCCGATAGCTCGCCGACAGCGCGAGCGGGAACGGCGAGCAGGGGCGGCGGGCCGGGAGCACGGGCACCGCGCCCCGGCTCACTGCTCGTGGTCCCCCAGGGCGAGCAGCACAGCGCGCAGGTCGCCGTTGAGCCGACGCTGGTCCTCCGCGGACAGCACGGAGAGCAGGCGCAGTTCGGTCTCGGTCTTGGTGGCGAAGACGTCGCGGGCCCGTTCGGCCCCTTCTTGGGTCAGCGTGACCGTGACGGAGCGCCGGTCGTGCGGCGCGAAGTCGCGGACGGCCCATCCCTTGGCTTCCAGTTTCGCCACGCGGTTGGTGACGGCTCCGGAGGTCAGTTGCATCGCGACGGCCAGTTGAGACGCCGTCAGCTGGTGCCGCGGCGCGCGGAGCAGACAGGCCAGCAGTTCCAGCGCCCACAACTCGATGCCGTGCGGGGCGAGTTCCCGTTTGAGGTCGGTCTCCATACGGTGAGTGAGGCGGCGCAGGCGGTAGGCGAGCGTCTTGGCCTCCAGTTCCGCGGAGTCGTGGTGCTGCGCGAGGACGTCGACCATGCCGTCGACGTAGTCGCTCGTGGGTTCCTGGGGCACTGGCGGCCTTTCATCGTTCGGTCGGGTGAGCTACCGTAAGGTTCATTATCTTAACGTTCTCCTATCTGGAGGGGTCATGAAACCCGCAAGGACCGCACGAGAGAACGCCGGCGCTCTGATCACAGCAGCGGGCATCGCCGCCGCCGCTCCATCCGTCTGGCAGACCATCACCCACATCACGGACGAGACCTACCGCGCTCCCGAGGCGCGGCACGGCGAGGGCCACGTCCAGTACCACATGGCGCGCGAAGTACTGATCAGCGCCGGAGCCGTGGGCGCCGTCGCGATCGGCGTGCTGGCCGGGCCGCGGCGCGGCCGCGCGATGTGGCGCGGGATGGCCGCCGCGGCGGCCGGGTTCACGGCCGCCATGTGGTCCGGCGGGCCGACCACCGGCGTCTGGGCGCCGAACCGCCAGGCGTTCGCCATCCATGTCGCCTCCACCACCGGCCTGGCCGCCGGCGTACTGCTGCTCCGACCGAAGGGCGAAGACCGGTGAACACGGACGTCGTCATAGCCGGGGCCGGCCCAGTCGGACTGCTGACCGCGGCGCTGCTGGACGCCGCAGGAGTGCGCGTACAGGTCTTCGAACGCGAGGCCGGGCCCAGCGTGCACTCCAAAGCCACCACGATGCACCCGCGCACGCTGGAGGTGCTCACCGCCCTGGAGACCGGCGGGCGGCGGCTGTCCGACATCCTCGTCGGCCAAGGACGCACTGCTCCCCGTGCGCATTTCGCGGCGCTGCCCACGATGCTCGACTACTCGGATCTGAACACGCCCTTCCCGTTCGTCCTGATGATCCCGCAAGCGCGCACCGAGCGGGCACTCACCGACTACCTGCACGAACACGGCGTCCCCGTGCGGTACCGCCGGCCGGTGACCGGCGTGGAACAGGACGCGTCGGGGGTGCGGGTGCACACCGGGGACGACGTGCACGAGGCCCGCTACCTGGTGGGCGCGGACGGCGCGCGCAGCGTGGTCCGCCGACTGGCGGGCATCGGGTTCCCCGGCGCCGCCCCCTCGCTCGTCGGCTTCGCGGCCGACGTGGAACTCGCCGACCCGCTCGGCACTCCGTCGCACCGCTGGAACCGGGACACCGGCAGCCTGAGCATCGTGCCGCTGCCCGACGGCCAGTACCGGATCTTCGGGGCAGAGCCCGCCGACACGGGGCTCACAGCCGCCGAGGTGCGCGAACGACGCGCGCGGCCGCAGTCGCTGGAGGAGTTGCGCGCCACTCTGCGGCGCATCACCGGCACCGACTGCGGCGTGCGTACCGCGTCCTGGCTCACGACCGCCACGGACGGCACCCGCAACGCCGACCGCTACCGCGTCGGGCGGTTACTCATCGCCGGCGACGCCGCGCACATCCACCTGCCCGCGGGCGGCCAGGGCCTGAACGTCGGCCTGCAGGACGCCGCCAACCTGGCCTGGAAGCTGGCGGCCGAGCACCAGGGGTGGGCTCCGGACTGGCTGGCTGACGGCCCGTTCGACTACGACAGCGAACGCCGGCCGATCTCGGCACGGCTCGCCGCCAACACCCTCGCCCAGGGCGCCTTGATGCACACCTTCACCCCCGGCGGCGAGGCCCTGCGCGGGATGTTCAGTGAGCTCATCGGGCAAGCCGGCGACATGGCACGCGAGTTGACCGGATGGCTGTCCGGGCTGGAGCTGGCCTACCCGGCCGCGGAGGGCGCCCATCCCCTGGTCGGAACCCGGGCCCCCGACCTCGCTCTGACCGGTTCGTCCCTGCTGCACGCACTGCGCCAGGACGCCTGCGTACTGGCCGACTTCACGCCCTCCGGCCGTTACGCCCGCATCGCCTCACGCCGTGTCGACGTACGGACCGCCCGGCCCGGCGCCGGAGCCTGGTCCGCGCTGGAAGCGGCGCTGATCCGGCCCGACGGCTATGTCGCCGCCGTCGCGGAGTCCACCGCCCCGGCCTCGGACCCGCACGCGAGCGCGGTCCCGGACACGTTCCCGGACGAGGTCGCCCGGTGGACCGCGCCGGCCACGTCCTTGGTCCGGTAGGACGCGCCGGTCCGCCGGTCCACCGGTCCGCTGGCCAGCGCGTCCTGGCGCGGGCTGAACAGAACAGCCCGGTCCTGGTGGCGCCGGTCACTCCGTGTCCGGAGGTTCGCCGCCCGCGACAGTCCGGACCGTAAGGGCTTTCCACCGCACGCCTCGGGCAGCCCCGCAACCCGCAGCCCTGTCACATCGGCCCCGCGCGGGTCGTCCGCGCCATGCCCGTCCCCACCCTCGGCGTGCCGCCGGCCCCAGCCACTCCCCCGGTCCCGAGGCCCCGCTCCGGGCTCCACGGGCCGGACGCCGGCGGGCCTGGCCTGGTCAGCGGCGCAGGGCCAGCACCGTGCCTCTCGTGACGGCCTCTTTGAAGCGGGCCGAGGCGCGGCCGGTGAGGATGGCGGGGACCGGGCTGTCGTCGGGGCGGGTGAACTGCGTGAGGCCGTCGTGCCGGCCGAGGCTGATGTTCTGCCAGACGTAGCGGAGGCGCAGCGGCTTGGGCGTACGGCCGGTGAGCGAGGCGGCGACGCCGCGCGCGACGTACGCGCCCATCGGCAGCCCTGTCTGGCACGACATGCGGGAGGGGGCGCCGTCGGGCCCGTACGCCGCCACCGCGTCGCCCGCCGCGAAGACCTCCGGGTGGGAGGTCGAGCGCAGTGTCGGGTCGACCGTGAGCAGACCGCGGGCGTCGACGGCGAACCCGGCCTCGCGCGCCAGGTCGGGGACGCGGAATCCAGCCGTCCACAGGACGGTGTCGGCCGGGATCTCCCCGCCGTCGGCGAGGACCAGGCCGTGTGCGGTGACTTCGGAGACACGGGTGTGCTCCCGGAGCTCGATGCCGTGCCGGTCCAAAGAGCCGCGGAGGTAGCGTCGGCCGCGCTCGGAGAGCCCGGCGCCGAGCTCGCCCCCGGTGACCAGCCGCACCTTGAGCCCCGGGTGGGTCTCGGCCAGTTCGGTGGCCGTCTCGATGCCGGTCAGGCCCGCTCCGGCCACGGCCAGCGAGCCCTGGGCGTCCGCCGTACGTTCGCGCAGGCGGACCGCGTCCTGGTAGGTGGCCACCGCCGACGCGTGTGCGTCGACTCCGGGGACGGCGGCGGTGTCGGCCGCGCTGCCGAGTGCGTAGACGAGGGTGTCGTAGGCGACGGCGCGCGGAGCCGAGTCCAGCCGGACCGTACGGGCGGCGGCGTCGACGGCGACCGCCCGGGCGACGACCAGCTCGATGCCCGTACCGGCGAGGAGCCGGCCGAGCGGCAGGTCCTTGAGCGGCCGGCCGGCGGCGAGCTGGTGCAGCCGTACCCGCTCCACGAACTGGCCGACAGCGTTGACCAGGGTGATGCGTACGTCGGTACGGCGCAGCCTGCGGGCCGCGCCCTTCGCCGCGGACAGTCCGGCGTACCCGGCTCCCAGAACCACGATGTGATGCGTCATGCCTCCTGAACCGGCGGGCGGGCGGATCCGTGACACTTCACGACGTGGATCGGCGTGAAGAGGCCTGCGGCGGCGGGAAGAGGCCTGCGCCGGCAGGAAGTGGATCACGCGAGCTGGCGGGCGGCGAAGGCGAGCTTCCCGGGGTTGATGACCGTACGGACCGCGCCGACCCGGCCCTCGCGGATCTCCGGTACGAGGATGGCGATTAGCTCCTGACCTGCGAGGACGAGAGCCGCCGGCTCGCCGTTCACCTCGGCGAACTCGGCCCTAACGTGCGCTGTCTCGGGCCGGTTGCCCAGGCCGAGCAGGTAGCGGAGCACCTTCTCGCGGCCGGTGATCGGCCGGCGTGCCGCCGAGACCTGACCGCCGCCGTCGGCCCAGGCGGCCACGTCGTCGGCGAGCATTTCTTCGAGGCCGGCCACGTCGCCTTCGACGGTGGCGGCGAAGAAGCGCTCGACGATCTTCTTGCGCTGTCCGTCGTCGACGTCGAGGCGCCGTCGCGGTCGGCCGAGCTGTGCGCGGGCCCGGCGGTGCAGCTGGCGCGAGTACGCCTCCTCGATGCCGACGGCTTCGGCGACCTCCCGGTGGCTGTGCCCGAACGCCTCACGCAGGACGAACACCGCACGCTCGGCCGGAGTGAGCCGTTCCATCAGGGTGAGCAGCGCGAACGACACGGACTCGCGCTGCTCGGCAGTCTCCAGCGGCCCGAGGGGGCCGGTCGCCGTGTGCGTGAGGACCGGTTCGGGAAGCCACGGCCCGGCGTACAGCTCCCGCCGGGCGCGGGCGGAGGTGAGCTGGTTGATGCAGAGGTTCGTCATGACCTTGGTCAGCCAGGCCGCCGGCGTACGGACGGCGGAGCGGTCGGCCGTGCTCCACCGCAGATACGTGTCCTGGACGATGTCCTCGGCCTCGCTCGCCGCACCGAGCATCCGGTAGGCGAGCGCGAACAGCCGGGGCCGGTGCGCTTCGAACTCCGCGGCGGCTTCCATGGTCATGTCCGTAGCGTGCCAGGCGCGGCGCCTGCCGCGCGTCTGGACCGCACGTCGGGACCGCACATCAGGAGCCGAGCCGTCTGGACCGCACGTCGGGAGCCGAGCGTCTGGACCGCACGTCGGGAGCCGCGCCCCCCGATCGGCTTCCGTTCGCCCCCGTTGACGAACCCACCCCAGGGAAACTACTTTCCTCTCAGGAAAGAGATTCTGCTGGGGCAACCAGCGTTCCGAGGAGGCAGCCATGTCATCAACGCCATCACCGTCCGGACCCGACGCCCCCCGCCCCTCGGCGGACGAAGCGGTCCGCGCGCTGCGGGACATCGACCGGCGCCGGGCCCAGGCGCACGGCTCGGCCGCCAATGCCCGGTGGGTGTACGTGGTGGCCGGCGTCGTCTTCTTCGCACTCCTGGCGGCCCCCGACTTCCTCGGCCGGGCGGCGGCCGACTGGGCCCCGGCGTGCCTCGGGCTGCTCGCCGCCGGCTATGTCGTGCTGCTCAACACCCGCGGCGGCTCGGCCCTGCTCGGTCAGCCCGTCCGGCCGCGCAGGCAGGAGATCTCCCGGCCCTTCCGCCGGTACGCGCTGCTCGCACTGCTCGTCGTCGTCCTGGCCGGCTTCGCCCTCCAACTGCTGCGACCGGAGTGGCACCTCCACCTGCCGTACTGGCGGACCGCGGTGGGCGCGGTGGGCGGCGCGGCCCTGGCCCTGTTCGGACCGCGCATCCAGCGGGCGCTGCTCTTGGTCGCCGTACGCGGCGGTCATCGCGCGGGAGTGAGCGCCTTCGATGGCCCACGCTGACTTCGACCCCGTACTCCTCGACCCCACCCGGCTGACGATCGTCTCGCTGCTCGCGAGCGCGCAGTGGGCCGAGTTCGGGTGGGTGAAGGAGACGGCGGGGCTGTCCCCCTCCGCCCTGTCCAAGCAGGTCAGTACGTTGCAATCGCACGGGTACGTCGAGGTGCGCAAGGGGTACGTCGGCAAGCGCCCCCGCACCTGGGTGAACCTCAGCGACGACGGGCGCGCGGCGCTGGAGGCACACGCGGCAGCCCTGCAACGGATCGTCGAGGAGTCGCGACGTACGGCGGGCGGGACGGCCCGCGGGGCGGCGGCCGAGGACGGCTGAACGCGCGGGCGTGGACGACGCCCGGCGACCCCACCCCGAGCGAGAGCCCGCTTCCGGGATCACGCACCCGAGACCCCGCTTGATGGCTCCGAGCCGCCCCTCCCATAGTTCTCCAGTTCTCTAGTTCTCCATAGTTCCTTCCGCAGTCGCGGACGCGATCACTCAGGACTCCCACCGCAGGAAGGGCCCGCTCATATGCGCACGCTGTACGTCGTCACCCACTCCGAAGCGACCCACCACACCGAGGGCGTCGTCGGCGGATGGCACGACTCGCGGCTAACGCCCGCGGGCGTCCGTGCGGCGGCCGCTATCGCCCGGGCGTTGCGGAACGAGATCCCGGACGGCGCCGAGGCGGAGCTGTTCTCCTCGGATCTGCGGCGCACTCTGCAGACGGCCGAGGAGGTGGCCCAGGTGTTCGGTGTGGAGCCGGCCGTGGACCGCAGGTTGCGGGAGAAGTCCTACGGCGAGGCGGGAGGCAGGCCGCAGGCGTGGCTGGACGCGCGGTTCGTCCGGCCGCCGGCGGTCGGGGAGCGGATGGAGCACGACGAGGGCGTACCCGGCGCGGAGACCAAGGCGGCGTGGGCGCGGCGCGTCTACGCGGCCATGGGCGAGATCCTGCGGAGCCCGGTCCGCCACCAGATCATCGTGACGCACGGCGGCTCGCTGACGTTCATCGTGGCGTCCTGGATCAAGATGCCGATCGAGTCGGCCGGCTACGCCAGTTTCAAGGCGCCCTCGGGCAGCATCACCACGCTGCACGAGGACGACTTCTTCCACAACCGCCAAGTCGCCCGCCTCGGCGACACCCGCCACCTCGACGCTCCGTAGTCATCGACGTCGGCGCCGGCGAAAGCGAGGGAGGGCCAGAACCGGCCGGGACTCGGATGGCCGTACCCGGCGCGAAAGTGAGCAGCGGCGGCTGGGGCACGCCGTCGGGCGAGTTCGTCCCGTGCCCGACGGGGCTGCTCACAAGGGCTGAGCCCGAGCCGGCCGGACGGCGTGCCGCCGCCTGGGCAGCGCCTCGAAAGCGAGTAGCGCGCGACCTGAGCAATTGCTCACAATAGTGCCGCGTACTGTGGCGGAGCGGTGGATCACGGCCCGCCGCGGGCGTCGCCCGACGCCGTCCCGCACACACCCCGGAGGAATCCCATGACGCAAGCCGGAACTCGCCCCCGGCGGGTGTCCCCGGCCGAGGTCCGCGCTCGGCTCGGGGAGCCCGAGGCCATGACCAAGGCCAAGATCCAGAACCGCATCGACGAGCACTTCCACCGCTTCATAGCCCTCTCCCCGTTCCTGACGATGGCCACGGCGGACGCGGCGGGGCGCGTCGACTGCTCGCCCCGCGGCGACTACCCGGGCTTCGCGAAGGTCCTCGACGAGCACACGCTCGCGATCCCCGACCGGCCCGGCAACAAGCTCGCCGACTCCTTCCGCAACCTCGCCGAGAACGACGGCATCGGGCTGCTCTTCCTGATACCGGGGCTGCGGGAGGCGCTGCGCGTCAACGGCCGCGCCTACCCCACCGACGAGCCCGACGTCCTCGTACGGATGCGGACCGAGGCCAGGCAGCCGGAGCTGGCGATCGTCGTGGAGGTGACCGAGGCGTACTTCCACTGCGGCCGGGCGATAGTCCGGTCCCGCCTGTGGGACCCCGACAGCCAGGCCCTCGCCGATGAGCTGCCGCGGTTCGCCGAGATGGCCGTCGCGCAGTCCGGGTTCGACGTGGACCCGTCGCTGCTCGAACGCGGCCTCGAAGACGCCTACCGCAAGCTCTACTGACCAGGCCACGAGGGAAACTCCGATGCAACAGACCACCATCGAACACATGGACCGGGTCGCCGAGGGCGTCATCGCCCTCACCCTGCGCGGCGCCGCCGGCCCCCTGGCGCCCTGGGAGCCCGGCGCCCACATCGATCTGGCCCTGCCGAACTGGCTGACCCGGCAGTACTCGCTGTGCGGGGACCCGGCCGACCGGGACGCCTACCGCGTCGCCGTGCGGTACGACCCGCTCAGCAGGGGCGGTTCGGAGTACATCCACCGGTTCCTGCGCCGGGACCGGCCCCTCGACGTCTCGATGCCCCGGAACAACTTCCCGCTCGCGCCCGCGCCGGAGTACCTGTTCCTCGCCGGCGGGATCGGCATCACCCCCCTCCTGCCCATGCTGCGGGCGGCGACCGACGCGGGACGACCCGCTTCCCTGGTGTACGCGGGAGCGTCGGCGGAGACCATGCCCTTCGTCGACGAACTGCGTTCCGGCTACGGCGACCGGGTACGGATCGTGGCGACGAAGCAGCAGGGGAGGCCGGACCTCGCCGCCCTCGCGGCCGCCCTGAGCCCCGACGCCCTGGTCTACTGCTGCGGTCCCGCCTCCATGCTCGCCGAGGCGGAGGCCGCGTTCCCCGCCGACCGGCTGCACGCGGAGCGTTTCCAGCCGGTGCCCAGGTCGTACGGCCCCGACACCGCGTTCGAGGCGGTGTGCGCCCGGTCCGGCCAGACCGTCCAGATCCCGGCCGACGAGTCACTGCTGGACGCCCTCGTCCACGCCGGCCGCCCGGTGCCCTCAGGCTGCCGCGAAGGCGTCTGCGGCAGCTGCGAACTCACCGTCCTCGACGGCGAACCGGAACACCGCGACGACATCGGCGCCCCCACGGGCCGCATGTACGCCTGCGTCTCCCGAGCGCTGTCCCCGCGGCTCGTCCTCGACCTCTGACCGGTCGACCGGCCGCCGCCCCGGCGTAGCGGCGGAACTCAGGTGCCGGCGCGGGCGGTTGCCGCCCGCGCCGGTCCGCCTGCCGTCAGGAGCAACCGCTCCGCGGGCGTCGCTCAGGCCCCGATGACCTGGTCAGGAGTGTGCAGCCAGGTCTGGCGGCTCTCGCGGCCGATGGTCATTCCGAAGGCCGACGCCGGCGGCTCGCCGAGGTCGAGGTAGTCGCTGTAGGCGGCCTCCACCTCCGACCACAGGCTGCGCGGCCCGTACTGCCACACCGGCTCCCCGGCGTCCGCGATGGCGCCGGAGCCGTCCCGGTCCAGCAGCCAGACGCGGTCCGTTCCGCCGGTCTCGGCGTGCACCATCGACACCCCCGGCAGCAGGGCCCCCGCGTACAGGGCGAAGCCCAGGCTCAGCAGGTCGCGGGGGCCGGTCCCGCTGTCGGCTGACCGGGCTGTCGACTGGTCCACCGGGCGGCCGGAGGCGGTGGTGCGGTGGGACTTCATCGGCATGTACGAGGCGCCGCCGGTGAACGGGCCGCTCGCGGTGCCGTCCGCGTGGACGCGGAGTCGGAGTACGGCGCCGCTCCAGAAGTCGCGGGCCATCGGGGCGACCAGGATGCCGTCCGGCTTGACCTGGCGTACCAGCTCGTAGGGCACATGCCGCAGGGCGCAGGTGGAGATCAGCCGGTCGTACGGTGCTCCGGGGGGCCAGCCGTGCTCCCCGTCTGCCCGTACCACCGTGACGCGAGGGGCTCGGACGGCGGCCAGGTTCCGCTCCGCCCGGGCCGCCAGGCGCGGGTCGATCTCCACGCTGACGATGCGGTCGTCGCCCAGGCGCCGGGCCAGCAGGGCGGCGACGTGTCCGGTCGCGGTGCCGATCTCCAGCACTCGCTCGTGGCCGCGCACATCCAGGCAGCCCAGCATGGTGGCGACCATGCTCGGCTTCGAGTTGGAGGACGTCGCGACACCCGGCCCGTCCTCGCGCCCGTCGTCGACCTGCGTCACCACCGGCTCGTCGCTGTGCACCAGTCGCCACCACTCGCCCTCGGTGGTGACGGACTCGCACCGCTCGGGGCCCTGGCGCCAGATCTGCCGGGGGATGAACTGGTGCCGGGGCAGCTCCTCCCACACGGCGCGCCAGGCCGGGGACAGCAGACCGCGCCCGTCCAACAGCTCGACGAGCGCGGCGTGCCCCGGGTGCGCCGTCCCGGGGGCATCCGTCGTGGTCATCCGGTGGCCCGGCCGCCGCCTGAGCCGCCGGAACCGTCGGGAGACGGCGGGGTCGGCGGCGGGGTCCACGGCTTGTCGGAGGGGGGACCGCTGTGCTTTCCGTCATCAGTCATACGAACGCTCCTGTTCGCGCCGGTGTTTGCCCCTCCATGCTCCCCCGCCGAGGCCGGGGAAACGCTCCCGTCACTGGAAGGAGCGAACATTCGGTCGCGGTACTGACGCGGTGACCGGCCGGCGGTCCACAGTCCACCGCAGGCATCAACTCAGCGGCTGCCGGCCCTGCTTTTCGTTCAAGCGGAAGGCGGCCGTGGGGAGGCCGGGGACCTCCACTCGTACGGTGAACACCGCGCCGTCCGCCGGGCCCGGGTCCGTCAGGCCCGTTCGGGCCGTGGTGATGTACAGCGTGCGCAGATCGTCGCCGCCCAGGCACAGACCGGCCGGCTGGCGGGCCGGGAGGGGCAGCACGTGGTCGAGGGCGCCGTCGGCGCGGTAGTGGTGGACGCGGGCCTCGCCCCAGATCGCGCTCCATACCCCGCCTTCGGCGTCCACCGCCATGCCGTCGGGGTTCCCCGCGCGCACCGTGGCGAACTCCTCCAGGGCGTGGGCCGGTTCTCCGGTGAGCGGGTCGACGCGGCAGGTCAGGATCGTGCCGCGGGCGCTGTCCGCGAGGTACAGCACCGTGCCGTCCGCGCTGAAGGCGGGGCCGTTGGGTACGGTCAGGCCGTCGAAGACCCGATGTACGGAGCCGTCGTGGTCCACGCGGTAGAGGCTGCCGACGCCTTTGTCCGCCGCGTACGGCATGCTCCCCGCCCAGAACCGGCCGTGCGGGTCGGCGGTGCCGTCGTTCATCCGGATGGGGACCGGCGCCTTCTCCTCGGGGCGGTCGAGCCAGCTCACGGCGGTGTGTCCGTCGCGCGTGTCGCCCGGCCTGTCACGTGCGTCGCCCGACCTCTCGCGTGGGTCGCCCGTACGGTCTCCCGGCCCGTCGCCCGGCCCCTCGCCCGTACGGAAGAGGCAGATGCCGGTGCCTGCTGCCGCGATCCACTGCCCGGGGCGGCCCGCGACAGGTGCCACGGCTCCCAGGGGGACGTCCAGCCGGGCCAACTCTTCGAGCGGGCCGTCCCGGTGGGCGAGCGGACCGCGCAGGAGGCGGCCGCTCAGGATGTCCACCAGGACGGGGCCGCCGGGAGTCCAGCGGATGCCCTCGCCCAGGTCGAGCCGGTCCGACCAGACGGGCTCTGCGAAGGAGGCGGCGTTCATGCGGCGGCGGTTCCCTTCGTTCGGCGCGCGGGACCTGAGGGGCCTTAATACGCGTGAGTGAGCTGGTCAGAAGGAATCGCCGTACCAATGGACGGCCCCGGGGGCGCGGGGCACGGCGTACGCGTGCTCCGGCGGGGCCAGCAGCGGGCGGATCATTCCGGTGTGCTCGGTGCGGACCGTAACCCCTGTCATGAGCTGAGGCAATGCCCCAAGTACGGCAGGGCCGGGGGCCGGGCCCCGGAGGCGCGCTCTGCGCAGTCCCGCGTGCCGGGCACGCGCGGCGACGGCCGCGAAGAGCGCCGCGAGGGCAGCGGTTCCGGTCGCCGCATACTCCCGTACGTCCACGGTCTCCCCGCCGTGTGCGGCGGCCGCCCAGCCCGCCGGCCGGGCGGTGTGCGGGTCCTGGGCGACCAGCCAGCCGTGGGTCGGTCCGTACCAGGCGGGCAGCCGCGTCCGCCAGTCCGACTCGGTCCGGATCGTGCTCAATGGGGCTGCGGTGCAGGAGAGTTCGGCCAGGTACGGCAGGTCGGCAGGGCACGCGGGTCGGACCCGGTACGGGGAGCGGCCGGGCGGTGCACCGCTGAGAGCGCCCTCGCGCAGGTGGGTCGGGAAGGTCTGCCAGCCGGAGCCCGTATAGACGCCGGGGGTGCCGGTGAACAGCAGCGACCAGGCGCAGGATTCCGCGCGCATCGCCGCGGCCGCCTCCTGGAGCAACGCGCGGACGAGCCCTTGTCCGCGTGCCTCGGGGCGGGTCGCGACGCTGCCGATGCCGCCGACCCGTAGGGGCGCGCCGTCGGCGTCGTGGATGTCGCGGGGCACGTAGACGACGACGGCGTCGACCGTGCCGTCGTCGCGGGCGGCGAGGAAGGTGCGCCGGTGGCGGGCGGGGTCCAGCGCGTACAGGGCGGGGAGATGAGGGGCGGAGCCGAAGCACTCGCCCCACAGGGCGTGCAGGGCGGGCTCGTCGGCGGGGCGCGCGGTGCGGATGAGGCTCATAGCTGAAGGTTTCCCGCTGTCTGCGCGGTGGAGCCGGGCTCGGGGAAGGCGGTTCGGCGGGTGCCGTCCTCGACGCAGGCGCTGTGCAGCGTCGAGCGGAGGGCGCCGGGGGCGAGGTGGAGGGTGCCGCCGGTGAAACGGCAGCCGGTGGCCGACCAGTGGTTGGCTCCGTGGTCGACGCGCGCGTGCGCGGTACCGCCCGTGGTGGTGGCGGTGATGCCGGAGAGGTCCCATGCGACGCTGGCGTCGCTCGCGGCGCGGCTGAGGAAGGCGCCGCCCGCGGGTGTGCCGGACAGGGCCATGCCGCCGGTGATCCGCGGCCGCTGGTCCTTCTCGGCGGTCAGGCGCAGGCCGAGCCCTTCGAGGCTGCCGCCGTGGACGCGGAGTTCGGATGCGGATACGGCCATGGGGGCGCTGTGCACGGCTGCGGCGAGGCGGCAGTCCGTGAGGCGGACCGGGCCGGTGCCGTGGAGGGCGTCGCCGTCGAGGCCGGTCGGTTCGCAGCGCACGAAGTGGGCGGGCGTGGTGACGGTGCTGTGGATCAGCACGATGTCCGGCGGTACGGCGAACGCGCAGTCGCTGACCACGGTGGGGCGCCGCGAGCGCGTGGAGCGCTGGGCGACGAGGCTGAAGGTCTTCGCGGTGCATCCGCGCAGCTGGGCGCCGCCGGCGTTGACGGCGAGGGTTCCGCCCCGGTCGAGGAGGGCGCGGACGCGGTCGTACATGAGGGGCGTACGGGCGGCGCCCGCCGCGTTGGCCGGCGCGGTCGCGAGGGCGGCGGCGGTCAGGACGCGGCGGCGGGTGGTGGTATCGGGCGGGCGGTGCACGGGTTCCTCCACGGGGTGCGGCGGTGCACGGGTCCTCTGCGGGGGTTCGGCGGCGATGAACGGGGCAGCTCGCTCTGGGCGGTCGTGTGCTGCGGGCCCCGCGTATGCCGCGCGCCGCGGGTTCCGGTACTTGGCGTCCGTACGAAAGGTTGTTGCCGATCCTCAGCCGGGCGACGACCGCGCCGCCCGGGTCAGGGCTCAGCCGCCGACGCGCGAACTGCCAGTACCGGCCGCACCGGCAGCACCGGCAGCACCGGCAGTACCGCCGACCGTGTTGCGGTACGGCGGCATCCAGCGCATCCGGGGCTGCTGGTCGGCGAGGACTCCGCCGTCGACCACGATGCGCGCGCCGGTGAGGTAGGCGCCCGCGTCGGAGGCGAGGAGCAGGAGGGCGCCCACGCAGTCGTCGGGTTGCGCGTAGCGGCCGAGGGGTATGCGCTCGCGCCAGGCCGCTTCGAAGGGCTCGCGGTCGAGCGGGAATTCCCCGTCGATGGGGGTGTCGACCATGCCGGGGGCAAGGGTGTTGGCGGTGATGCCGTGCGGGGCGAGCTCGACGGCGAAGGTCTCGGTGAGCAGCTGCGCGGCGGCCTTGGACGCGTTGTAGTGGGCGAGGCCCGCCTCGGCGACGAGGGCGTTCTTCGAGGTCACGGTGATGATGCGGCCGGGTGTGCCGTCGGCGGTCATGTGCTCGGCGATGCGCTGGGTCAGGAAGAAGACCGCGTCGACGTTGACCTTCATGACCCGGCTCCAGCTCTCCGGGGTGATCTCGTTGCAGCGCTCCAGGGCAGCGGTGCCCGCGTTGTTGACGAGGATGTGTACGGGCCCCGCGTCGGCGCGGACGGTGTCGGCGAGGGCGGCGAGCTGTTCGGTGTGCGCGAGGTCCTGTTCGTACGTGCGGCAGCGGCGGCCGAGGGCGCGGACCTGCCCGGCGGTCTCCTCGGTCCCCTCGGCGCCAGGGAGGTCGACGAGGACGAGGTCGGCCCCGGCGGCGGCGAGTCCGGTCGCGAAGGCGCGGCCGAGGCCGCGGGCCGCGCCGGTGACCAGGGCGTTGCGTCCGGTGAGGTCGAAGCGGTCGGTGCCGCGCGGGGCTGGCGGGTGGGTCACGGCATGGTCCTCGATGGTCCTCGGGGCGGGTACGGAGAGGGGCCCGCTCGCCCGGGCCATGGCGCTCGGGCAAGCGGCGGACGGGCGAGCAGCAGACGGGATAAGCGGGGAGAAAACGCGGTGGACGCGGCAGGCGGTACGGCCTGCCGGTAGACGTACCGCCCGGCCGGCAGGCCGTACCGCACCGACGGCCCGTCTCAGTCCGCCAGGCCCAGCAGGTCGAGGGAGGGCCGGTGGATGAGGGCTTCGACGGCTTCCGCGTCGAGCGGCGGGAGGCCCGGTATGCCGGGGATCGCCGCTATCTCGCGCAGGCCGTCGATCGAGTCGTTCACCGTGGTGAACGGGTAGTCGCTGCCGAACAGCAGCTTGTCCCAGACTCCGTAGTCCTGGACCAGGCGGAGGCTGTGCCAGAGCTGGAAGGGCCGGTAGTGCAGGGCGCTGATGTCGGCGTAGACGTGCGGGTGCTTGCGGATGACGGCGATGCACTCGCCCTCGAAGGGATGGGAGAGGTGGGCGAGGACCATCCGCAGTTCGGGGTGGCGGATGGCGACGGCGTCGAGGTGGCGGGGCATCGCCCACTCCAGCGGGGCCGCGGAGACGAAGGTGGTGCCGGTGTGCACGAGCAGGGGCAGCCCGTGGCGCTCGGCGTAGGCGTACAGCTCGTCGTACTCCTCGGCGGCCGGGTCGAACCCGGCGTACATCGGCATGAGCTTGATCCCGCGCAGGCCCAGTTCCTGGTGGCCGTAGCGGAGTTCGTCCTGCCAGCCGGGCTGGGTGGGGTCGAGGGAGAGGTAGCCGATGAGCCGCTCGGGGTGTCGGCCCGTGTAGGCGGCCACGGCGGTGTCGTCGACCCAGAGGCCGCTGCGGCGGGCCTTGCCGCCGACCACGATGGTGCGGGTGTCGGGCGGGCAGGTCGCGGCGTACTCCTCCCAGGTGACGGTGAGGTCTACCTCGCCCTCGTGGGCGCGCGCCGAGTCGGAGGCGAAGGGTTCGCCGAAGTCGTGGCTGTGGCGGAAGAGGTGGGAGTGGACGTCGATGATCATCGGCAGCCTCCCGGGGCGGTGCCGGCCGGGCTCATGTGCGGTTCCTCTTCTCCCAGCCTTCGCTGAACATGTTCCAGAAGCGGTGGGTGGGCGGGTGCTCCTCGAAGACCTCGTCGACCAGTTCGACGCCGAGCCCGGGGTCGGTGGACAGCGGCAGGCGGCCGTTCTCCACGGGCAGGACGCCCCGCAGCGCCGCGAAGACGTGGTCCTCCAGGAGGCTGTCGAAGGTCTCCAGGATCTTGAGGTTGGGGATGCCGAGGGCCGCGTGGGCGGAGGCCGTCGTGCACAGCGGGGAGTTGGAGTTGTGCGGGGCGACGAGCATGCCGTGGGTGTCGGCGGCGGCGGCGATCTTCCGCATCTCGGTGAAGCCCCCGGCCATCGAGAGGTCGGGCTGCACGATGTCGACGGCCTCGGTCGCGAAGAGCTGCTTGTACTCGTAGCGGTTGTGGAAGTGCTCTCCGCCGGAGATCGGGAAGGCGGCCCGCTGCCGCAGCTCGCGGTAGCGCTCGATGTGGGTCCAGGGCATCGGCTCCTCGAACCAGCCGATGTCGAAGGGTTCGAGCTCGCGCAGCAGCCGGGCGGCGGTGGGCATCGCGAACCGCGCGTGTCCCTCGATGAAGAGGTCCGTGTCGGGACCGACGGCCTCGCGGACGGCCGCCACCAGGTCGACGGAGCGGCGCAGTTCGGCTCGCTCCAGTTCGTGCAGTCCGGGGCCGAAGGGGTCGAACTTGAGGGCGCTGTACCCCTTGGCCAGGGTCTCCCGCGCCTTGGCGGCGAAGGTCTCGGGGTCGCGCTCGCCGTTGTACCAGCCGTTGGCGTAGACCCGGACGGTGTCGCGGCACGCGCCTCCGGTGAGCCGGTAGACGGGGACGCCGAGGGCCTTGCCCATGAGGTCGTGCAGGGCCTGGTCGAGGCCGGAGAGCGCGACGCCGCCGACGTCTCCGCCGCGCAGGAAGTCGCCTTGGTAGAGGCGGAGCCAGATCTCCTCGGTGTCGAAGGGGTCGGCGCCCAGCAGATGCCGGCCGGCGAGGGACTCGGTGAGGGCGCACACCTCCTGCCCCCGGTAGGGGTGGGTGATCTCGCCGACGCCGGAGAGCCCCTCGTCGGTGTGCACGCGTACGTAGCCGAAGTCGCGCCACGCGGTGCCGAGCATCAGGGTCTCCACCCGGCTGACGCGGCCGGCCGGACCGGTGGGGCGGGTGCGGTTGACGGTGAGCATCAGAGGTGGGCTCCGCCCATGGTCGAGGTGTGGCTGAGGTCGCGGACGCCGCCCTCGGCTATGACCGCCTCGACGGCCGCCTCGGTGGCTTCGAGGAGCCGGTCGACGTCCGCGTCGGTGTGGGCGTAACTGATGTGGCTGCGCTTGAGGTTGAGGGGCAGCTCGAACAGGCCGTGCTCGATGAGGCGGCGGCGGTAGCCGACGAAGAGGGAGGCGTCGTTGGCCAGCAGGTCGCGGTAGGTGCGCGGCGGCATGTCGGGGGTGAAGCCCGGCATGAAGTACGTGACGAACACGGAGCCGTAGCCGGTGACGACGGCGGGCACGCCGAGGCGGGTGTAGAGCGCGCCCAGTTCGCCGCGGACGCGGTCGCCGAGCCGGAAGACGTGCTCGTGGACCGGCTCCTCGCGGAGCTTGCGGAGGGTGGCCAGCGCGGCGGCCACGACCGAGGGGTGGCCGTTGTAGGTGCCGGCGAAGAAGGCGGGGGCGCCCGGCGTCGTCGAGAACAGGTCCATCAGGTCGGCCCGGCCGCCGATCGCCGCGACGGGGGCGCCGTTGGCGATGGCCTTGCCGAGCGTCGTGAGGTCGGGGGTGACGCCGCTGATGCGCTGCCAGCCGCCGAGGTCGTGGCGGAAGCCCGTGATCACTTCGTCGAAGACGAGGACGCTGCCTGCCTTCGTGGTCTCCTCCCGCAAGGTCCGCAGGAACTCCTGGTACGGGAGGAGGGCGCCCACGTTGTGGGGCACGGGTTCGACGATGACGGCGGCGATGTCCTGGCCGTGCTCGGCGAAGGCCCGGCGGACCGCCTCGCTGTCGTTGAAGGGCAGGACGAGGGTGGCGGCGAGGACTTCGGGCAGGATGCCGGTGGAGATCGGGTCGTGGCCGCCGACCTTCTCGGGCGCCGAGATGACGTTGAGGCTGACCGCGTCATGCCAACCGTGGTAGCAGCCCTGGAACTTGACGATCAGCCGCCGTCCGGTCGCGGCGCGGGCGACGCGCAGGGCGTGGAAGGTGGCCTCGCTGCCGGTCGAGGTGAGCAGCAGCTTCTCGACCGAGGGGATGAGCTCGGCGAGCTGTTCGGCGAGGCGCACCTCACCTTCGGTGACGCCCACGCCCATGTGGCCGAGGCTCCGGCCGGCCTCCTCGGCGGCGCGGGCCACGTCAGGGTCGTTGTGGCCGAGGAGCGGGGGGCCGAACGCGGCATGGAAGTCCGTGAACTCACGCCCGTCCGCGGTGCGGAAGCGGGCTCCCCCGGTGCCGGTCACGACGAGGTCGGTCAGACCGGGGATGCTGCGCTGCCCGCTGTTCACGCCACCGGGCACGACCTGGCGGGCCCGCCGGGCGAGCCGCTCGGCGGTGGTGCCGTCCTGGCCTGAACTCATGATCGGTGCTCCTTGCGTCGAGAGTCGTCCGGCCCGTCGGGGTCCTGCCCGGTCCCCGGGAGCCATGGCGCCATCCGCCGGCGGTCTTCGCAGGAATTTTTCTGAACAGCGTTCTGCATTCCAGAACAGCCAGGATCGTACGGGCCGAAAATCGCGGAGGTCAACCCCCTATCCGTGCAACTTTCGGCGCGAACTCGCCCCAGAATCCCGAGAGAAGGCACTACGCTGTTCAGCTATGACGAACAGCCAAGATCCAGCCGAGTCGAAATACTGGGTCAAGAGCGTGGCGAGGGCCGCGGACATCCTTGAGACCCTGGCCACCGCGGAACCGGACCGGGGCATGAGCGTCACCGAGGTCGCGCGGAACTGCGGGATCGCCAAGAGCGCCACCTTCGGCATGCTCCAGACCCTGCGGGCGTACGGGCTCGTCTCCGACGACGGCGAGGGCATGAGCCGGCGCTACCGCCTGGGCATGGGACTCGCGCGCCTCGGCGACCGGGCCCGCTCCCAGGTGTCCCTGCGGACGGTCGCCCACCCGGTGCTGCGCGAACTGACCTCCCTCACCGGCATGGCCTCCCGCCTCGCCGTGCCCGAGGGCGGCCACGCCGTGGTCGTGGACCAGGTGGAGACGGACCAGCGCATCCGCCTCGATCTGCGCATGGGACAGCGCGAACTGCCGCACTGCACCGGGCTGGGCAAGGCGCTGCTCTCCGCCCTCTCCCCCGCCGAAGCGGCCCTCGTGGTCGAGCGGTTCGGTCTGCCGCGCCGCACCGCCCGGACGATCACCGACCCGGCGACCCTCCTCGCGCACCTGCGCGACATCGACCGGATCGGCTACGCGCTGGACGACGAGGAGGACGCCGAAGGAGTCATCTGCGTCGGCGCCCCGGTCCGCGACCACCTGGGCGGCTGCGCGGGCGCCATCAGCATCACCGGCCTCAAGCTCGGCCTGCCCGCGTGGCGTTACCAGGAGCTGGGCGGGCAGGTCAGGGACGCCGCACGGCGCATCAGCGAGGGCCTGGGCCAGGAGACGAAGGCGACGGCGGAGGACTCGGTCTCGGAGGCGATCCCACAGCCGGTTCCGCCGCAGGCTCCACAGCCGTCCCCGCAACTGGCCTCGCAGGCGGCCCCACAGCCGACCGAACAGCCGGGTTCGCAGCCGTCGTCACATCCGGCTTCGCAGCCGTCGTCGCAGCCGATTCCGCCACCGGCTCCACAGTCGTCGTCGCAGCCGTCGTCACATCCGGTCGCGCAACCGGCTCCCCAGCCGCCGTCGTCCCCCGCTCAACAGCCGCCATGGGTCCCCGACCCGCGCGACACCCGGCAGGACGGCGGAAGCGCCACCGGGTCTTGACGCGGGCCGCACGCCCGGCGTAGCTTTCCGGCCAACCGCGCTGCCCGTGATCATCACCGGCCGCGCGGCCCCGTGGCGGTCACGGTGCGAACGCGCACCGGACCCGCCTCGCGGCCCGCCCCGGCGCCTGCCCAGTACGCCCCGGCCCCCGGTCGCCCCCTCTTCTCAGCCATCCGCTCCACGGCAGCCCGCGCAGGAACGCTCCCCCCTCGGCACTTCTCGGAAGGCGAAGTCCGTCATGAGCGTTCCCCCCTCCTTTCCCTCCTCCACTCCACCCTCCGACGCCCCGGTTCCGAACACCCCGTCCTCGGACGCCCCGCCCTCAAACGCCCGCCGCTCGTTCCTGCGCGCCTCGGGCCTGGCCGGGCTGCTCGCCGCCGGCGCGGTGACCGGATCGGGTTCGGCCGTAGCCCAACCCGCCGCGGCCCACCCCGCCGCGCCGCGAGCCGCCACGGACCCGCACCCCTCCGGTACGGTCCGTCGCCTCGACACCGTGGCCCGCCTGCGCGAGCTGCGTCCCACGGCGGCCGAGGACGGCGCGCTCGCCCTGCTCGCCGGCTACCGCGCGCGGGGCGACGGCGGCGGCATGGCGGTGCGCTGGACAGCGTCCGCGACCGCCGCCCACAACGGCGGAACCGTGATCGCGCCCGATTCCGCGCCGAGCCGCGGCCGCTGGCTCCAACTGCACGACGGCGCCGTCGACCTGCGGACCTTCGGGCACTTCGACGCCGGTACGCCCGCGGACGACGCACTCGACGCGCTGGTGGCCGACCCGGCCGTACACCGCGTCGAGGCCCACACCGATCTGCTGTTCCGCAGACGCCATCTGTGGTCCCGGTCGGGCATCGAGCTGGACTTCGGCGGCCATCACGTCCGTACGGCCGGGATCGAGAAGAACACGCGGGACAACCCCTTCGGGGCGGTGTTCTCCTTCCGCGGCAAGGTCACCGACACCGTGCACCGGCACACCCTCGGCTCCGTGATGCCCGACCTCAGCGACCTCTTCGAGGTGGGCGACTCCGCCGGGTTCGCCGTCGGCCAGTGGTGGGCCGTGGAGGTGGACGCGCTCAAGGGCAAGTACGAGAAGGAGGTACAGCGCCTCGTCCAGGTCACCGACGTGGTGGACGGCGGCCATATCCGCGTCGCGTACCAGATCGGCTGGGAGCTGGCGGCGGGGCGCACCCTGACCTGGACCCGGGTCGAGCCGGTGAGCCGCAGCCACGTGCGCGACCTCGTCTTCGAGGGGGCGGGCGACGACGAGTACACCGGCTCGCACCCGGTCGCCTACGAGTACGCGGTGCACTGCGACGTCTCCGGGATCGAGGCCGCCGGCACGTTCTGGCCGGTGGTGATGCGCCGCTGGTGCACCCACTACCGCACCGAGCAGTGCTCGCTGGCCAACCCCAAGTCGGTCACCCACGGCGGGGCCGGCTACCTCACGCAGCAGATCTACTGCCTCTACGGCCATGTCTCCGACTGCCACACCTCCAACGCCCGCCATCTCAACGACTTCACGGCCTCCGCCTACTGCTACGTGACCAACTGCCACGGCGACGGCGACGATCAGGGGCCCTTCGTCACCCACGGGCAGTTCGAGCACGATCTCGTCTACACCGGCAATTCCGGGCTCATGACCTTCGCCAACTCCGGTACGGCCTGGGGCGGCGCGGCCAAACGGATCACGGTGCGCCGCCACTCCTGCTCGTGGTTCGTGGCACGCGTCAGGGTCACCGACCTGACGCTGGAGGACATGACCGTCATCGGCAAGAAGTCCCTCGACGGTTCGGGGATGCTCTGGGTCAACGCCGACGGGGTGCAGGTGCGCGGCTGCACCGCGAGCGGGCCGCTCATCGTGTCGCGGACGTCCTCCCTGTCCCAGCGGCCCAGCACCATCAGCGATTCGGCGTTCGCCTTCACGAAGAACGCCGAGATCACCCAGGGCTCGGTCGACGCCCCGCTGACCCTGGAGCGGACTTCGCTCGCCGGTGTCGACGGCGCGCGCTTCAACGGCACCGGGCCGCTCGTACTCGACCACTGCGTGCTCACCGCGTCCGAGGGCGCCGACCCGGTGACGTACCGGCACGGCGAGGTCCATGTCGAGGGCGGGGAACTGCGCGACGCTGCCGTGCGGTTGACCGGCTCCGGGGACCAGCTGCTGCGGCTGGCCGGGGCCCGGATCGGCGCGCGCGGCAGCGGCGCGGCGCTGCTCTCCCGCGGCGCCGGCGACCGCACCGTGACCTGGCAGCTCTCCGGCGTCGACGCGCGAGCCGGCGGCGGTCGCGCCCACGTGAGCATCGGCGAGGGGACCAACCGGTACCGCGCGAGCGGCTGCACCTTCACCGGCGGGACTTTGGACCTGCGGCAGGCCGGTTTCGGCGCGGGCGGTCACCTGCTGCACACCGCGTGCGTCGAGGACGGCACGGCCCGCGCGGCGATGCCGAAGGAGAGCGCGCGCGTCTCCCACAGCAAGGGCAACCTCAGCCTCTGAGGGGCCGACCGCCCCCTGAGTGCGCCCCTGGTGAAGCGCACAATTATCCCTCGTAATTGCCCCTCAGACACCACTGGGAACTCTCGTGACACTGCACCCCCCGATCACCGACCGCCCCGTCCGGGTCGCCGTCGTCGGCGCCGGCCAGCGCGGCCTCACCTACGCCGAGTGGATCAAGGACCACCCCGAGCAGGCCGAACTGGTCGCCGTGGCCGACCCGCGCCCGTCCGCCCGCGCCGCCTCGGGCGCGCCCCTGGAGTTCGACGACTGGCGCCCCCTCGCCGAGAACCGCATAGCCGACGCGGTCATCGTCGCCACCCAGGACCGCGACCACGTCGAACCGGTCCTGGCTCTGGCGCGGGCCGGATACGCGATCCTCGCCGAGAAGCCGCTGGCGCCCACCGAGGAGGAGACCAGGCAGCTCGTCGAGGGGGTGCGCGAAGCCGGCGTGCTGTTCGCCGTGTGCCACGTCCTGCGGTACACGGAGTACACCGACCTGGTGAAGAGCGTCGTCGACTCCGGTGTGCTGGGCGAACTCGTCTCGATGGACCACCTGGAGCCGGTCGGCTGGTGGCACTACGCGCACAGCTTCGTACGCGGGCCCTGGCACAGCGAGCAGGAATCCTCGCCGATGATCCTCGCCAAGTCCTGTCACGACCTGGACTGGATCAGCTACGTGCTCGGCGCCAGGATCGAGGAGGTCGCGAGCTTCGGCGGCCTCAAGCACTTCCGGCCGGAGAACAAGCCGGCCGGGGCGGCGGACCGCTGCCTGGACTGCCCCGTCGAGCCCGACTGCCCGTACAGCGCCCCCAAGCTCTACATGCCGACGCTGCGCGACGAGGGCGCGGTGTGGCCGGTCACCCACGTCACCGAGGCCACGGACGAGGAAGGGCTGCGGGAGGCACTGCGCACCGGCCCGTACGGCGTGTGCGTGTACGCGGGGGAGAACGATGTCGTGGACCACCAGGTGGTCGCGATGCGGCTGTCCGGCTCCCTCACGGCGACCTTCCAGATGGTGGCCTTCACCGAGCAGACGCACCGGCAGACCAGAATCTTCGGCTCGCACGGCTGGCTCAGCGGAGACGGCGAGCGGGTGACCGTGCAGGACTTCCGCACCGGGGAGAGCCAGGTCCACGAGCTGGGCGACAGCGGTTCGAACGCGGCCGACGGGCACGGCGGCGGCGACACCGCGCTCGTCGCCGCGTTCGTACGGGCGGTCGCCACCGGCGACCCGGAGGCGATCCGCTCCGGTACGGACGCGTCCCTGGGCAGCCATCTCGCGGCCTTCGCGGCGGAACGGGCCCGGCACACCCGCACCGTCCAGCAGGTGCCCGTCCACTGAGCCCGGCCCGCTCGTAGATCCCGCGCCGGGGCGCGGGCCCGGACCCGCTCCCGGGGTCCGGGCCCGCGACGCCCACACCCCTGGCAGCCCATAGCCCCCCAACTCGCCGACCCACCACCGCTCCCTTCGGAGGCACCACTCATGCCCCTCACGTCCCGGGCCTCGGCCCCGGCCGGCCGGCGCCGCGGACGGCGCTCGGCGGCCGCCGCGGCGCTCGCCGCCGCTCTGGCCGCCACCGCCGTCGCCGGCTGCGGCTCGGGCCGCGGGAGCGACAGCCGCACCATCACGATGTGGACCTATCCGGTGATCTTCGACGAGGCGAAGAACAAGGCGTACTGGAACGGTCTGGTCAAGGAGTTCGAGAAGCAGCACGCCGGGATCACGGTGAAGGTGGAGACCTTCCCGTGGGCCAACCGCGACACCGCGCTCGCGACCGCCATCGCCTCCGGCAAGGGGCCCGACGTCGTCTATCTCGTCCCCGACCAACTCCCGATGTACAAGCGGAACATCGTGCCCGCCGAGGAGTACCTGTCCCGGAGCGCCCGCGCGGACTACACGGACTTCGCCCTCAAGTCGGTCACCGCCGACGGCAAGACCCTCGGCGCGCCCGTACTCACCAGCGGGAACCCGCTGATCTGCGACAAGCGGGTGTTCACGGCGATCGGCGAGAAGCGGTACCCGCACACCTGGAAGGACCTCGCACGGCTCGCGCCCCGGCTCAAGGAGAAGGGCTACTACGCGACGAGCTACAGCGGCGACACCCAGCAGACCCTGAACCTGACGTTCTATCCGCTGCTGTGGCAGGCGGGCGGCGACGTCTTCAGCAAGGACGGCAAGAAGACCGCGTTCGCGGGCCCGGAAGGCGTCAAGGCCCTCACGTATCTCAAGAAGCTCGTGGCCGGCGGCTATACCGACCGCGATCTCGTGACGACCACGCCGAAGCTGGAGCAGACGCCCGTCGCCCGCGGCAAGGTCGCGTGCACCTGGCAGAACACCCCGGCCGACGTCGAGCCCTTCTGGGGCCGGAAGAACACCGTCGTCCTGCCCCCGCTCAAGGACGTCGACTCGGTCGGCTACGGGACCGTGGGCGCGCTGTCCCTGCTCAAGGGCGGCAACACCAAGGCGGCCGGCGAGTGGATCGACTTCGTGGCCCGGCCGGAGCACGCGGCGGGCCTGGAGAAGGAGGCCGGCTACTTCCCGGCCCGCCGCTCCGCGAAGGACCTGTACCCGGGCGACCCCCTCCAGACCGCGGTGTCCAAGACGCTGCCGAGCATGAACGCCGGTCCGCTCTGGCACAGGTCCCGCGAGGTGATGGGGATGCTGGCCCCCGAGATCCAGGCGGCGCTGCTCGGCGACAAGTCCCCCGAGGACGCGCTGCGCACGGCCGCGAACGCGGCGGACGCGATGCTCGGCCGCTGACGCCGAGCCCTGACCGGGCGCCGAAGCGCTCTTGTCGCACATCGCGCGGGCCGAGCGGCCCTGCGCCCCGGCTGGTCCGATCCGCGATGCGGACGGCGCGTGGGTTCTCCGCGCCGGCTTCCCTCCCCTTCACCCACCTCGTACCACCCCGTAAGGAGTCCCCGTGGCAGTCGTCGCGGAACCCGGGCGCCGGGGCCGCCGCAGCGGGCCGCAGGCACGCCGCGAGGCCCGGATCGGCCTGCTCTTCGTCCTCCCCTGCTTCCTGCTCTTCCTCGCCTTCCGCTTCGGCCCCGGCATCGCCGGTGTGCTGATGAGCTTCACGGACTACTCGCTCACCGGCGGCGGGCGCTTCATCGGCCTCGACAACTTCAACCGCCTGTGGCACGACCCGCTGTTCTGGAAGTCCCTCAAGGTCACCGTCCTCTACACGGTCATGGCGGTGCCGGGGACGGTGGCCGCCTCGACCGCGCTGGCGCTGCTGACCCGGCGGGCCTTCCGGGGCTCCAAGGTGTTCCGCTCGGTGTTCTTCCTGCCGGTCGTCACCTCCCTCGTGCTCGCCGCGACGGTCTTCGTGTGGATCTTCTCCACGGGCGGGCCGTGGTCGACGTTCATGAGCTGGTTCGGCCTGTCCGGCTCCTCGTGGCTCGGCGACCACGTCCTCGTGCTCCCGGCCCTCGCGCTCATCGGGATCTGGTCGCGGTTCGGCTACGGGATGCTCATCCTGCTCGCGCGCATGCAGGACATCCCGCGCGAGCTGGAGGAGGCCGCGCTGACCGACGGCGCGGGGCCCTGGCAGCGGTTCCGGCACATCGTGCTGCCGCAGCTGCGGCCCGCGATGTTCTTCCTCGCCGTCATCGAGACCACCTCCTCCTTCCAGGTCTTCGACGCGATCTACACGATGACCGGGGGCGGCCCCGCCAACGCGAGCTACACGCTCGTCTTCCAGCTCTACGACGCGGGCTTCAAGTACTTCGACCTGGGCTACGCGGCGACCATCGGGGTCGCGCTGTTCGTACTGACCCTCGTGGTCGCGCTGATCCAGCGGCTCGTCATCGGGAAGGACACGTGACCATGACCAGCGCCTCCATCGAGAAAGCGCCGCCCACGCCCGTACCGCCGGGCCCGGACCGCGCGGAGCGCCGCGCCGAGCGCGCCCGGCGCCGGGCCGCCGACCGGGACAGCGTGCCGCACGCGATGCGCGGCACGCGCGGGGGACGGATCGTCCGGGGCGTGCTGCTGGCCGTCGCCGCGCTCGTGACGATCTTCCCGTTCTACGCGATGGTCGTACTGTCCCTGAAGCCGTCGGCGGCCGTCGAGTTCCCCGGCAGCCTGCTGCCCTGGCCGCTCAGCGGCGAGGCGTACGACACGGTGCTCGGCGCGCAGAGCGTGCTGCGCTGGCTGCTCAACACCCTGCTGTACTCGGTGGTCTCGGTGGTCGGCGTGCTGCTGCTCGCCGCGCTGGCCGGCTACGCCTTCGCGAAGAAGCGGTTCCCCGGCCGGGAGGCGATGTTCTGGTCGTTCCTGTCCATGGTGATGGTCCCGTACCACGTCACGATGATCCCGACCTTCGCCATGATCGCGAAGCTCGGCGGGGTCGACACCTACTGGGGACTGATCCTCCCCACGCTCGCCAACGCCCAGGCGGTCTTCCTGATGCGCCAGTTCGTACGGGGGCTGCCCGACGAGCTCTTCGAGGCGGCCCGGCTGGACGGGTGCAGCGAGTGGCAGGTCTTCTACCGGATCGTGCTGCCGCTGCTCAAACCGATCCTCGCGACGCTCGGCGTCTTCGTCTTCCTGTGGCACTGGAACGACTTCCTGTGGCCGCTGATCGTCGGCCAGTCCACCGACATGCGCACCCTCACGGTGGGCATCGCCTCGCTCCAGCAGCAGAACGTGCCGCTCAACGTCGTGCTGTCCGGCTCCGTCATCGCGTTCGTACCGATCTTCGCCGCCTACCTCGTCGGGCAGCGCTACTTCACCGAGGGCGTCTCGGCGTCCGGAATCAAGGGATGAGACCGAATGAGAACAGCCATGCTTTCTTCCGCCGCACCCGCCCCTGCCGGTGAACTCACGGTCCCGGAGCCCGGCTTCGCGAGCGAGGCCGCCCTGGAGGAGCGGCTGACCGCCCCCTCCCCCGCGCTGATCCGCGACATGGGAGCGCTGGAGGGCGACCTGCTGGTGCTGGGCGCCGGCGGGAAGATGGGGCCGAGCCTGTGCCGACTGGCCCGGCGCGCGCTCGACGCGGCCGGGCGCGACGATGTGACGGTGCACGCCGTGTCGCGCTGGTCCGACCCGGCCGCCGCGCGGGACCTCGCCGAACACGGCGTACGCACCGTGGCGTTCGACCTGATGGACCCGGACGCCGATCTCACGGCGCTGCCCGACGCGGGCAGCGTGGTGTTCATGGTGGGCGCCAAGTTCGGCTCCAGCGGCGCGCCCGCGCACGCGTGGGCCGTCAACGCGGCGATGCCCGACCGGGTGGCGCGCCGCTGGTCCGGGGCGCGGATCGCCGCCTTCTCGACGGGCAACGTGTATCCGCTCGTACCGATCGGCTCCGGCGGCAGCACCGAGGACGACGCGGTGGCGCCGGTCGGCGAGTACGCGATGTCGTGTCTGGGGCGCGAACGCGTCTTCCAGCACGCGGCCCTCACCCGCGACGCGCGGGTCGCGCTGATCCGCCTCAACTACGCGATCGACCTGCGGTACGGGGTACTCGCGGACATCGGCGAACGAGTCCGGGCCGGGGAGCCCGTGGACCTGACCACGGGCCACGCCAACGTCGTATGGCAGGGCTACGCGAACGAGGCGGCCCTGCGCTCCCTGCTCCACGCGACGACGGGAGAGGGCTTCACCCTGAACCTGACGGGCCCGGAGACCGCCTCGGTGCGGCGGATAGCGCGGTGGTTCGGCGACGAACTGGGCCGGGAGCCGGTACTGGCCGGGGCGGAGGCGGACACGGCGCTGCTGTCCGACGCGAGCCGCTGCCACGCCCTCTTCGGCTACCCCGACGTGCCGCTGCGCACCCTCGTCCGCTGGCAGGCCGACTGGCTGCGCCGCGGGCTCCCCCTGTCCGGCAAGGCCACCAAGTTCCAGTCCCGCGACGGAAGGTTCTGAACCGCGCCATGTCCCTCTCCTCCCCCACGCCGCCGCCCGGCGGCTCCCCCGCACTGGATCTGCTCGGGCGGGGCACCGTGATCCCCGCGCATCCGCTCGCCCTCACGCTCGGACGCGGACTCGACGAGCGCCGCCAGCGCGCCCTGACCCGCTACTACCTGGCTTCGGGCGCCGGCGGGGTGGCGGTGGGCGTACACACCACGCAGTTCGCCATCCGGGAGCCCGGCGTCGGGCTGCTCGCGCCGGTGCTGGAGCTCGCCGCCGAGACCGTACGGGCCGAGGCGGGACGCCCGTTCGTGAAGGTCGCGGGCGCGTGCGGCTACGTCGCGCAGGCCGTCGCCGAGGCCGAACTCGCCGCGTCGCTCGGCTACGACGCGGTCCTGCTGAGCCCGGCCGTGCCGGGAGCCGACGAGAAGGGGCTGCTGGACCGGGCCCGCGCGGTGGGCGAGGTGCTGCCGGTGATCGGCTTCTACCTCCAGGAGGCGGTGGGCGGCCGGTATCTGTCGCCGGACTTCTGGTCGGCGTTCGCGGACCTCCCCTCGACGGCCGCCGTGAAGATCGCCCCCTTCGACCGCTACCGCACCGCCGACGTCGTCCAGGCCGTCGCGAGGTCCGGCCGGGCGGGAGAGGTGACCCTCTACACGGGCAACGACGACGACATCATCGGGGACCTCCTCACCTCGTACACGACCGCCGACGGGCAGCGGCGCGGGGTGGCGGGCGGGCTGCTCGGCCAGTGGGCGGTGTGGACGCGGGCCGCCGTGCGTCTCTTCGAGGATGTGCGCCGGGCCCGGGAGGGCGACAGCGAGGCGATGGCGCGCTGCCTCGCGCGGCGGACCGAACTGACCGATGCCAACAGCGCGGTGTTCGATGTGCGCGGCGGGTTCCGGGGCTGCATCGCCGGGGTCCACGAGGTGCTGCGCCGCCAGGGGCTGCTGGACAGCATCCGCTGCCTGGACCCGCGGGAGACGCTCTCCCCGGGCCAGGCCGAGGAGTTGACGCGGGTGAGCGCCGCCTACCCCTGGCTGACCGACGACGCCTTCGTGGCGGAGCACCGCGATGCCTGGCTCTCCTGACCGCGCCCCGGACCGCGCGGTACGGGGCCGGCCGCGCGTCGTGGTGTGCGTACCGCCGCGGCTGCGCGCCGAGTTCTTCGCCCCCGCGGTGTGGGACCGCCTGGAGGCCGCCGCCGAACTGACCGTGCTGGACGCCCATACGGACGCCGAAGCACTGGCGGCGGCCCTGCCGGGGGCGCGGGCCCTCATCACCTCGTGGGGCGCGCCCAGGCTGGAGGGCCCGCTGCTGGCCGCCGCCGACCGGCTCGCGCTCGTGGCCCACACGGGGTCCGCGGTGGCGCCGTATGTCGCTCCGGAGGTCTTCGCGCGGAACATCCGGGTGACGCAGGCCGGCGACGCGATGGCCCGCCCGGTCGCCGAGGTCGCCCTCGCCTTCACGCTCGCGCTGCTGCACCGGGTGCACCGCTTCGACCACGCGCTGCACTCCGGCGCGGACTGGGAGACGGCGAGCGCGGCCCCGCCCCGGCACGAGATCCACGGCAGCGAGATCGGAGTGATCGGCGCCTCGCGCACGGGCCGCGCCTACATCGCCCTGGCCCGCGCTCTGGGCGCGCGGGTCTCGGTCAGCGACCCCTTCCTGAGCGTCGAGGAGGCCGAAGAGCTGGGCGTGCACCGCGTCTCGCTCGACCGGCTGCTGCGGGGCAGCCGGGTGGTGGCGGTCCACGCCCCCGCGACCGAGGAGACCCGGCACCTCCTCGACGCGCGGCGGCTGGCTTCGATGCCGGACGGGGCGGGCCTGGTGAACACCGCGCGCTCCTGGCTCGTGGACGAGGAGGCGCTGCTCGCCGAGGTACGCGACGGCCGGCTCGACGCGGCGATCGACGTCTTCGACACGGAGCCGCTCCCGTTGGACCACCCCTTCCGGTCCCTGCCCAATGTGCTGCTCACCCCGCATCAGGCGGCGGGCACGGCGGAGGGCCGCCTCCGGCTGGGGGCGAGCGCGGCCGACGAGGTGCTGCGGCTTCTCGACGGCCGCGAGCCCGCGCATCCGGTGGGGCCGGAGGCTCTCGTCCGCCTGCACTGAGCGGGGGCTACGGACCGGGGCCTTCCGGTCGGCGCGTCCGCGGTGGCCGGAACGTGACGGCCGTACGTACCCAACCCCCTTCGTCGGAGGGCCCCTTCGGCCACCTGGCGTACGTCGAGATGGTTATCGACGCTCCTGCCCCATGCGTCATTGCCGTGTCGGCGGTCCCAGGTTTGCATGACTCCGCTCGGACATGTGACGCCTGAGGGGCGCTTGGCGGGAGGGGATGTCTTGCGTGGGTGCGGAGCGCGTGACGGCAGAACGGGGAGAGACAGACCGGAGGGTGCGCGCGGGGCTCACCGGCCGGGAGCCAGGAGGACGACGGGAATCGGTTTGGCGGGTGCGGTGGCGCTGATCGGCGTCGCCGCGCTCGTCATGTCGTCGGGGCCCGTCGCGGCGGTCCCTCGTTCCGGCCCGGCGGTATCGGGGCAGCGCACGGTCGAGGACACGGTCAAGGGCACTGCCGAGAGCAAGGGCAGCGCGGTGGACGCGGCGCGCGGGTACTTGGCGTCGGGCGGAGACCGGTACCACGTCGACGACGCCTCGCGTGAACTGCGCCCGCTGGCCACGTCGGTCCGGGGCGGGGCCGAGACCGTGCGGTTCCAGCAGCGGCACCGGGGCGTGGACGTCCTCGGCGGGCAGTACGTGGTGCGGATGGAGCGCAAGGGCGGCGAACGGTCCGTCACCGGGACGTCCGGCAGGTACTTCACCGGTCTGACGGCCGGCACCACGCCCGCGGTGGACGAGGCGACGGCGGTCGAGCGCGCGGTCGACGCCGCTACGGGCCGGCTCCTGGGGACGCGGCTGCCCCGGGACGGCGCGCGGCCGCTGACCGGTACCGCGCGCGGCCTGGTCGTCCTGCCCCGGGGCGCCGGGGTGCTCACCCGGCACGTGACCGTACGGGGCACCCACCCGGTCACCGCCGAGCCGGTGCTCCAAGAGGTCTACGTGGACGCGGAGAACGGCTACCCGCTGCTCCAGTACAGCGGCCTCAAGACGTTCCACGCACCCGGCGCCGACACTGCGGCGAGCGAAGCCGCCTCCCCTGAGCTGCGCGCGGTGCCCGGCGCGAAGGGGCACGGGGCCGCGCCTCGTACAGCGCCCGGCGCGAAGGGGCCCATCAGCACCCCCCGCGAGGCCCCCGGCGCGAAGGGTTCCGGGACCACGTACGACGGGCGGACCGTCGAACTGCCCGTGACCTACGACGAGCCGCGCGCGGAGTACCTGCTGCGGGACGGCTCCCGTATGGCGGACACCAGCAAGAACGCCCTGTCGACCTGGGACGCGCGCGGTCGGAACGCCGACGACGTCTCCGGGAAGTGGCCGTCCGACCTCAAGGAGTTCGGCTCGCCGACGCCCGGCTTCGGCCCGGAGGCGACCGAGGCGGGTGCGGTGAACGCGCAGTGGGCGGCGGGAGAGGTCTACGACTACTACCGGCAGCGGCACGGCCGGGACAGCCTGGACGGCCGCGGCATGGCGGTCGACTCGCTGGTCGGCGTCGAGCAGTACGGGCGTCCGTACGTCAACGCCTTCTGGGACGGCGGCAAGGCGGTCTACGGCGCGGGCGACGCCGAGCACCGCACGCTCTCCGCGGGCCTCGACGTCGTCGGGCACGAGATGACCCACGGCGTCGTGGACCACTCGGCCGGACTCCTCTACGCGGGCCAGTCCGGCGCCCTGAGCGAGGCGATCGCTGACTACTTCGGCAACGCGATCGAGACGGACGCCTTCCGCACCCCCATGGACAGCCCAGACTCCGGCCTGCTGGGCGAGTCGCTCTGCCGCACCAGAGCGCCGCGCGACTGCGCTGTCCGCGACCTCAACGACGGGCGGACCACCTCGAAGTCCTTCCTCGGCGTGTCCCTGGCCACCGACAGCGGCGGCGTCCACCTCAACTCCACGATCTTCTCGGGCGCCCTGTGGGACCTGCGCGAGGACGTCGGCCGCGAGTTCGCCGACCGCGTCGTCTACAGGGCGCTGACCGAGTACCTGACCCCGCTGGACGGATTCACCGAGGGCCGCGCCGCCGTACTCGCCGCCGCGCGGGACCTCAAGGCCACCGACGCGCAGCGCAGGGCCGCCGAGCGGGCGTTCGGCGCGCACGGCATCGTGCCCGGCTGGGAACTGGCACTGGGCGTGGACTCCGACGTCCTCCTCGACCGGATCGATCCGGCCGGTACGCGGATCGGCGCGGGCGGCGGCTGGTGGGCCGCGAGCACCGCGCGGTCCGCGGCGTGGGCCGGACGGGCCGACGGCACCGGCGCGCCCCGGCGGATCAGCCCCGACGACGGCCGCGCGCACGTCGATCCGGCCACCGACGGCCGAACGGTGGTGTGGCTGGCGTACAACAGGCGGTCCGTGGACATCCTGGCGCGGCCGATCGCGGGCGGGCCGGTCGAGACGCTGTGGCGCGGCCGACGGGCGGCGGTCGATCTGCGGGTCGACGGCGACCTGGTGGTCTTCGAGGCCGGTGCCATACCGGGCGGACGGACCCCGCGGTATCTGCGGCTGAGCGACCCGACCGCCCACCGGGTGATCGAGGAGGACAGCGGCGTCCAGGGGTTCTTCCCGTCCGTCGGCGGCGGACGGATCGCCTACGCCACGCGCCGGTACGACCCGGATACCGGAAACACCTTCGGCACCGAGGTCTTCGACGTGCGAACGGGCAAGCGCACGGCTACGGGCCAGCTCGGCACGTTGAGGAACGCCGGACGCACCGCGATCAACGGCTCGTACGTCTTCTGGCTGGCGCACGAGGGCAGCGAGAGCGGGTTCACGGCACTGCGCCGGGCGGACCTGGACGGGACGCACGTGGTGGACCTCAGCCCTGGTCAGGGCCCTGGCGCACTGCGGATCGCCGACGTGACCGCCACGGATGACGCCGTCACCGTCGCCACCCCGACGATCGCGACCGGCCTCGGCAACGAGGCGACGGGGAAGCTCTGGCAGTTCTCGGTGGGTGGAGAGCGGAAGGACCGGGTGTCCTGTGCCCGCGGCGAACAGCTGTGGGCAGCCGCTCCCGGTGGCCGCCAGGTCGTCTGGATCGACAGCACGACCGGCACCTCGCGCCTGGTCACGCGGTCACGGCCGGCGGGGCGGTGCGGATAGGAGAGTGGCTGCCGGGGGCGGGGGCGGGAACGCGGTCACGTCGCGGCCCGCCGGCCGTCACTCCCTCCACACCAACACGCTGCGCACCGCACACCGCACACAACCGGACCCGCTCCCGGCCGGTCATCGGAGCTCTGCCTCAAGAGCGGTCGGGGGCCGTCCGCATCCGCTCGTCGATCAGCTCGGCAAGCCGGTCCAGTCCCTGCTCGATACGGTCCGGGGTGAGCGTGCTGATCGACAGCCGCAGTTGCCGGAAGCCCGCCGTGGTGCCGTAGAAATGGTGCATCGGCGTGAACAGCACGCCATGGCGGCCGGCCGCGTACTTCAGGAATTCGTCGTCCACCGTGAACGGAACGGTGACCACCACGAAGAACCCGCCCGTCGGCGCGTTCCAGGAGATCTCGGGGCGGTCGCCCAGCCGCTTGGCCAGCCCGTGCAGCACCTGGTTGAGATTGTCCCGGTATACGGCCGCCTCACGGTGATTTGCCGCGATCATGCTGCAACCGTTGCTGAGCAGCTTTCCGCCGATCACCGCTTGTCCGATGGGCGAGGTGTTCACGGTGAGCATGCTCTTGATTTTCGACAGTTCGTCGGCGAACAGCCTGCCGTCTTCGCCGCCCCCGCCCTCGTTGGTCACTAGTTGGTCGGCGACCGCATAACCCACCCGCGCGCCCGGCACACCGGTTTTGGCGAACGAACCCAGATAGACGACACGACGCCGACGGTCCAGTGCCTTGAGGGTGGGCGGCCGGCCGGGTCCGCTGTGGAACAGCCCGTAGGCGTTGTCCTCCAGCAGGAGGATGTCCTCGCTCTCGGCGATTTCCAGCAGCCGGCGCCGGTCCGGGATTTCCATGCTGACGCCTACCGGATTGGCGAAATCCGGCGTCACATAGCAGGCGCGAACCCGCTTTCCCTCAGCCCGCGCGGCCCGCAACTGGACCAGGAGGTCGTCCAGGTCGATCCCGGACTCGCCGGTGCGCACCGTCCGTACGGGCAGGTCGGCGAGGAGCGCCGCGCCGGTCAGCCCGACGTAGGTGGGGCTGGGAGCGAGCAGTACGTCCCGGTCGTCGGCGCGCAGCGCGCGCAGTACCAGGAACATCGCCTCCTGGCAGCCGACCGTGACGACCACGGACCGGGGGTCGATCTCGATGCCCTCGTCCACGGCGAGGCTGCGCGCGACGAGATCGGTGATGATTCCCTTGGTGTCACCGTACTGATAGAGCGTGCGGGCCACTTGAGCATCAGTCATTCCGCATTCGGTTCTGAGGTGGTCGCAGAAGACCCGCAGGTATTCGTGCACCTGGGCCACGTCGTAGAACCCTTCGTAGGGGCGCCCGGCCGCGAACGAGACGGCTTCCGGATAGGTGCCCGCGATCTCGTTCAGCAGGTTCATGGACTCCATCGACGCGTCGCCCAGCGATGCGTGCAGCGTGGTCGCGTTCAACTCGGCGAGTACGATTTCCGATTGCACGTTTTCCATGGATGGATTCTTTCTCACGGACGACAACGCACGGAGGGCGACTCGCTGGCGACAAGGCACGGCACGGCACGGCACGTCGCACCAATATCATCACCCAGAACCGCTCACGCAGCAATGGACGTTCGCCCCGGACAGGCAGGGACAGCAGCCCTGAAATCGCTGCCTGACGTGCAGTCACAGTAGCGTCGCGGCGTCATTCTTGACAGGTGCGTACCCATGACCCTCACCTGGTCGCACGTGGCCGAGCTCCGGTCCCGTACCCGCCTTCCGCTCATCCTCAAGGGGATTCTTGACCCCGTCGACGCGTTGCGAGCCGTGGAGTTGGAGGTGGATGCCGTCGTGGTGTCCAATCACGGAGGCAGGCAGTTGGACGGCGCACTGCCAAGCGTCGATGCGCCGGCGGAGGTCGCGGGGGCCGTCGGCGACCGCTGCGAGGTCCTGCTGGACAGCTGGGTGCGCGGCGGTACGGACGTCCTCAAGGCGCTGGCGCTCGGCGCTCCCTCCCTTCCTCCCTTCCTCCCTTCCTCCCTTCCTCCCTTCCTCCCTTCCTCCCTTCAGCATGTCGCCGCCGATGATGCGGCAGCGGTCCGCGACCGATAGGACCCCCAGGAGCACGGGGCGTGCGGTATACGAGCGCCGCTGCCGTGCGGGGCGAACCCGAAGGAGTCGCACAGGCAGGCGGCCGCCTGGTCGGCGTCCTCACCATGGAGTTCGATGTGATCGATCGCGCGAATTTCCCTGCCACTACCCCCTTTTGGAACGTGTGGGAACGTGGCAGGCCACGATTTCGGCGCGCGTGCGCCTGCCCGACTCTCATGGTTCCCGGCGCCGACGACTTCCGCCGTCCATCCGGACGTATTTCGCACTTGGACGCCGCTTGGACATTGCTCGGACGCCGCAGCGGTGAATTCCCGGTATCGGCGATCCCACGCTCCGCTCGGACGGCGAATTCAGCCGCCCGCTCCGCGGCCCTCGATGGTCGAATGGGCCGTATGGTCAGCTGAACCAAGAAGCCCCGTCCCGCGCCGGGGGCCGGGCGAGAGTGCGGCCCATCAGCGGCGCGAGCACTCCGACGGCGCTGGCGATGTCCTCGATATCGGCGTCCACCAGCGCCTGGTCGCCGTCGCACAGCGCCCTCTTCGGCTCGGGATGCACATCGATCATCACCCCGTCCGCGCCGACCGCGAGGGCCGCCCGGGTCAGCGGCAGCACCAGCTCGCGCCGGCCGCCGGAGTGCGACGGGTCCACGATCACCGGGAGGTGGGACAGCCGCTGGGCGAGCGGCACCGCGCTGATGTCGAGGGTGTTGCGGGTCGCGGTCTCGAAGGTGCGGATGCCCCGCTCGCAGAGCACGATGTCCAGGTTGCCGCGCTGCGCGATGTACTCCGCCGCCATCAGCCACTCCTCGATCGTCGCCCCGAACCCCCGCTTGAGCAGCACCGGCCGGCCCGCCGCCCCTACGGCCTGCAGCAGCGCGAAGTTGTGCATATTGCGGGTGCCGACCTGGAGCATGTCCGCGTAGGAGGCGACCAGATCGACGCCGGCCGCGTCGATCACCTCGGTCACCACCGGCAGCCCGGTCTCGGCCCGTACGTCCGCGAGGACGCGCAGCCCGGCCTCGCCGAGCCCCTGGTAGGCGTACGGCGAGGTGCGCGGCTTGAACGCCCCGCCGCGCAGCAGCGACGCCCCGGCGGCCTTCGCCATGTGCGCCGCGGCCAGCGTCTGCTCCGGCGACTCGACCGCGCACGGGCCCGCGATCACCGTGAGGGTGTCCGGGCCGATCGGCACGCCGCCGACACTGATCACCGAGCGGGCCGCATGGTGCTCACGGCTGATCAGCTTGTACGGCACCGAGATCCGCACCGCGTCCAGCACACCGGCCCGGCTGCGCAGATTCAGCGCCTCGAACGCGTCCACGTCCCCGACGAGTCCGACGATCGTGCGCGTCACCCCGCGGCTGACGAAGGCGTCGCCGCCCGCCGAACGCACCAGATCGACGATTCCGTCGATTTCCTCCTGTGTGGCCTCCGGGGCCATCACCACCACCATGAGAGGTTCCTTCCGTCGCTGAGACTCCCGGGCCGCGAAGAGCCCTGGGAGCGGATGAAAGTCATTCGGCGCGCTTGTACGGGGAAATCCGTGCGTCTTCGCCGTCCGGCCCGGGGCGGACGAAAGGAATCCGGGTTGAACACGTGCGCGGCCATCGCCGGGAACACCGTGCTTTTCGTTCAACAGGTTACGAGCCCCGGGAGGGCCGCTCAACAATTCCATGCTCCTTCCCGTCCGGATTCCCGCGGACGGTAGACTGAACGGAAAGGACCGGGCCGGAGCGGCACCCCTCCGCGGTTCGGGCGCCATGTACTTCGTGCACCATGTACGGGCCGGGAAGAGGGGTTCTTCCGGCTTCTTCGCACGGTGCGGAGAACGACCTGATCATTTGATGCGCGCCACGGCGGCGCTGTCGCCGGGGAAAGTGAGCAACCCATGGCCATGGTGGGCCTGTTCTGGATCGCCGGCGGCGACGTGTACGTAGGCGCGAAGCCGTCGGGTCCGGGCCCCGGGGTCCGGCTGGCCCCCGAGGGCGTGATCGCCCTGGGCGACGAGCAGTCCGGTCTCTGCCTATGGGAGGACGTGCGTGCCCTGACGGTGGCGGACGTCCCCGTGAGATCCCTGATGCGGCGGGTCGGCGCGGTCAAGGACGTGGCACTGGAGACGGTGCTGAACCTGGCTCTGCCGAACGGTCCCGGCCGGGTGGACGAGGCCCCGCCGCTGATGACGGTGCGTGTGGAAACAGCCTCCGGCACCCGCGAGTCGGCCGTTTTCGCGGCCGCCGCCGTCGGCTATCCCCCGGCAGAGGTCGAACTCTCCCGCGTACTCCTGTCCCGTCTCACGGAGGGCGAGGCGACGAAGGGCACGACGCTGGCGGCGATGGCGGAGTGGGGCCGCGCGTGGGAGGGGAAGCCGCCGCGCGGTCCGGAGCGCGAGGCGCTGTTGCGGAAGTGGGCGGGCTGACGCGGACGCCCCAGACGGCTTCCTCCGTGGGGGCGGTACGTACGCAACGACCGGGACAGCGTCGCCGGTGCCGTCCCGGCGGAAGACGCCGCACCCGCCGACACGGGTCCCGAGGCCCGGGGGTACCGAGGCCCCGGCGCCCAGCCGAGTGGCATAAAGCGGCCTGGACGGTTCCGGCCCTCCGTTTCGCCTTCCCGGAACTCTCGGCCCCGGGTGACTATTGATCAAGGGGAACGGCGGTCCCGGCCAACCGACCACCAGGGCTCCCCTTCTCGAAAGGCCGATCGTCCTGACGACCTGACTATTTCCTGGGGAATTTCCATGCCGCTTTCCGCTCGGATTCCTGGAACCACCCGCACCGCACTGGTCATGCCGATGGAGCTCAGCGCGGCCGATACGGGCATGAACGCCACGTGCCGCCCTGGCGCCGGTCCGAGTGACGAAGTCGGCCCGGCCCCGGACCGCGAACCGACCGCATCCGCCGCATAGCCCGGCCGGCCGATTCGGTCGAGCCGCCTTATGCGTCTCATCATGGTCACGCTCGCGCCGCGCGGCCGGCATCCGGCGCACGAGCCGCCGGCCGCCGAGATCTCGGATGTGATGTGGGTGTTCGCCACTCCCGACGCCCAACTGGAGCACGTGAGCATCCGGTCCGGCGACCGCTTCATCCATCTCGGGTTCTACAGCCGGCTGGACAGCGCGGCAGCGGCCGCGGCGACCACGGCGATCTGCCGCAGGGCCCTGGCGTCGTCGCCCGTCCTGCGCGGCTGGGAGGTGGCCGCGCTCAGACAAGCGCCCGAGAATCCGGATCTCTGACCATCCGACCGCCGACCGCCTGTTTCTTCGCCCGCCGATTCCCCGCCCGCCCGTCGCACTGACCGACGACGGCCGGGGCCCGCCCCCGGCGCCCTTGACCACACCGGGTTCCGGCACGACGCTCTGTCCTGCCCGGAGGGTCTTCCCCCTCCCCGCGCGAATTCCGGCGCTCACCCCGGCGCTCACCCCGGCGTTCGCCCCGCCTATTTCACTCCGCCCCTCTTTCGACCCTCATCCCTTCCCGGCATCCCCATTGCCCGACGAATGGTTCTGTCATGACCTACGCACCCGATTTTGGCCTTGGCCATGTCGAGTTCCGCGTCGCCGACCTGGCGGCGGCCTCGACCGAGATGACCGACCTCTACGGCTTCCGCCCGGTTGCCCGAGCCGACGCACCGGACAGTGTTTCCCTGGCCCTTCAGCAGGGCCGGATCACCCTCGTACTCGCCCAGGCCCGTACGGAGAGCCATCCGGCGGCCGACTATGTCCGGGCGCACGGAGACGCCGTGTCGGATATCGCGTTCACCGTGCCCGATGTGCCGTCGGCGTACGCCGACGCCGTGGAGCGCGGGGCGGTTCCGGTCGCGTCGCCGTCCCGGCGCGCGGACGGCCGTACCACCGCGGTGATCGCGGGCTTCGGCGACGTGGTGCACACCCTCACCGAAGCGGGCCGGCCCGCGGTGCCGCCCGCCTTCACCGCGCTCCCGGACGTCGTCGGCGCAGCCGCTCCAGGCGCGACCGGTCCAATCGAACTCCTCGCGGACATCGACCACTTCGCGGTATGCCTGGAGTCCGGCGACCTCGACCGCACGGTGGAGTTCTACACCCGCGTACTCGGTTTCCGGATGACCTTCACCGAGGACATCAAGGTGGGAGCGCAGGCGATGGAGTCGAAGGTGGTCCAGAGCCCCTCCGGCGAGATCACCCTCACCCTGATCCAGCCGGTCGCCACCGCCGCGCCCGGCCAGATAAACCGCTTCGTCAAGGACCACGGCGGCCCCGGCGTGCAGCACCTCGCCTTCTCCACCGCGGACATCGTCGAGACGGTCGGCACGCTGAACGGGCGCGGCGTCGGCTTCCTGTCCGTCCCCGATTCCTACTACGCCATGCTGCCGGGCCGGCTCGACCTGGCCCGGCACACCACCGCTCGGCTGCGCGAGCGCAACGTGCTGGTGGACGAGGACCACGACGGCCAGCTGTTCCAGATCTTCACGCGCTCCACCCACCCGAGCAACACGCTGTTCTACGAGGTGATCGAGCGCTTCGGCGCCCGTACGTTCGGCAGCGGCAATATCAAGGCCCTGTACGAGGCGGTCGAGGCCGAGCGGCTGGCGTCGGAAGGTCCGGAGGAGTCCGCGGGAGGGTCCCGGTGAGCGGCCTGGAGCAGACCGCCGCGGCCGGTTCCGTGCCGCTGTCCGTCGCGGACTTCGAGGCCGTCGCCGAGCGGCTGCTGCCCCCCGAGGTCTGGGACTTCATCGCGGGCGGCAGCGGCGCCGAACTGACCCTCGCGGCCAACCGGGCGGCCCTGGACCGGATCGGGCTCGTACCCCGAGTACTGGCCGGGGCGGCCGGCTGTGACACCGAGACCGAGCTGCCCGGGGCTCCGACCGCCGCCCTGCCGGTCGCGGTCGCACCGATGGCGTATCAACAACTCGCGCACGCGGAAGGCGAGTTGGCTACGGCTCGGGCAGCCGCGGGGGCCGGAGTGCCGTTCGCCCTGTCCATGCTGAGCAGCCGGCCGATCGAGTCCGTCACCGCTCTCGGCGGTATCACCTGGTTCCAGCTGTACTGCCTGCGCGACCGCGGGGCCACGGCCGAGCTGGTGGTACGGGCCGAGGAAGCGGGCTGCGCGGCGCTCGTCGTGACCGTGGACGTGCCCCGGATGGGGCGGCGACTGCGGGACCTGCGCAACGGGTTCGCCCTGCCGACCGACGTGGCGGCCGCCAACCTGGACCCGGTGAGCGTTCAGGAGACCCATGACCGGCGGCCCGGTGTGTCCGCGGTGGCCGAGCACACGGCCAGTGCCTTCGCGGCCGGGCTGAGCTGGGACGACCTCACCACGCTGCGGGAGCGGACCCGGCTGCCGCTGATCGTGAAGGGGATCATGGACCCGCGGGACGCCGTGCTCGCCGCCGACCTCGGCGCGGACGCCGTGGTGGTCTCCAACCACGGGGGCCGCCAGCTCGACTCCGCCGTGGCCAGCGTGGAGATGCTGCCGGCGGTGCGCGAGGCGGTCCCGGACCGCTGCCGAGTGCTGCTGGACAGCGGCATCCGCGGCGGTACGGACGTGCTCAAGGCCCTGGTGCTGGGGGCGAGCGGCGTCCTGCTCGGCCGGCCCGCCCTGTGGGGGCTGGCCGCCGGGGGCGAGGCGGGTGTGCGCCGGGTCCTCGACCTGCTCGGCGTCGAACTGCGCTCCGCCCTGGAGCTCGCCGGCTGCGCCGACCTCGCCGCCGTCCGGCTGCTGACGGCGCGGGTGCCGGGCGGCCGTACGTCCGAAGGCGGTACCCGATGACGACCGTCGAACCCGCCGCGTCCGTCCGGCTCGACCCGGCGGATCTGCACGCCTCGCTCCGCGATCCGGCGATGCTGTCGATGAACTTCCTCAACGAGGTGGCGAACCGGTTCCCGGACGCGATCTCCTTCGCGCCCGGCCGGCCCTGCGAGGACACCTTCGACCTCGCCGACCTGCACCGCTACCTCGACGCCTACGCCGGCTATCTGACCGAAACGAAGGGGTACGACCGGACGCGGATCCACCGGGAGCTGTTCCAGTACGGGCGCACCAAGGGCATCGTCCACGAGCTCATCGCGCGGCAGCTCGCCGTGGACGAGGGAATCACCGTGGACCCGGAGGCCGTCCTGGTCACCGTCGGAGCCCAGGAGGCGCTCTGGCTGGTGCTGCGCGCCCTGCGGGCCACGGACCGCGACGTGGTGCTGGCCGTGGCGCCCACCTACGTCGGACTGACCGGCGCCGCGCGGCTGCTGGACTTCCCCGTCCATCCGGTCGGCGAGGGCCCGGACGGTGTGGACCTGGACGACCTGACCGCCCGGATCGCGGCCGCCCGAGCCGAAGGACTGCGGCCCCGGGCGCTGTACCTCGTGCCCGACTTCTCCAATCCGAGCGGCCTCAGCATGACCGTACGCAGCCGCCGGCGGCTGCTGGAGATCGCGGCCGAAGAGGACCTGCTCCTGCTGGAGGACAATCCGTACGGGTTCTTCCAGGCGGTGGAGGGCGAACGGCCGCCGACCCTGAAGGCGCTCGACACCGGGCAGCACGTGGTCTATCTCGGGTCGCTGGCGAAGACCTGCTTCCCCGGCGCGCGGGTGGGTTTCGCCGTGGCGGACCAGCGGATCGCTGGGCCGGACGGCGGGCTGCTGGCCGACGAGCTGTCGAAGGCGAAGAGCATGCTCACGGTGAACACGCCGCCGGTGAGCCAGGCTCTGGTGGGTGGCATGCTGCTGGAGCACGAAGGCAGTCTGCTGCGGGCCAACCAGCGGCAGATCGGCATCTACCGGCGCAACCTCGACTGCCTGCTGCGCGGGTTGAGCACACGCCTCGGCGGCCTGGACGGCGTCCGCTGGAACACCCCCGCCGGCGGTTTCTTCGTGGGGGTGACGGTGCCGTTCCCGGTCACCGACGAGCTGCTCGACATCGCGGCGAACCAGCACGGAGTGCTGTTCACGCCGATGCGGCACTTCCATGACAGCGATGTGGCGGCGCATCAGATGCGGCTGTCGTGCAGCTATCTGTCGACGGACCAGATCGAGACGGGGCTCGACCGGCTGACGAAGTTGATCACCGAAAGGATCTGACGGCCGGCCTCCGTCCGGGACCCCGACCCGACATGCCCCGTACGCCCGCCGCGCGGCCGACCCGGCTCGTAGCGGGCGTACGGGGAAGGGCCGGGGCGTCAGAGCCAGCCGTGCTGTGCGGCCTTGACGCCCGCTTCGAAGCGGCTGCGCGCGCCCAGGCGTTCCATGATCGAAGCCATCATGCGGCGAGAGGTGCGGGGCGAGATGAAGAGCTGAGCGGCCGCGGACTCGTCGGTGTGCCCTTGCGCGATGAGCAGGAGCAGTTCCCGCTCCTGCTCCAGCAGCCCCGCCCGGCCGGCCGCACGGTCCGCGCCCAGCGGGGTGGCGACGTCCCAGACGCACTCGAAGAGCGCGACCAGTGAGGCGATCACTCCCGGTCTGGTGAGGCAGAGCGCGCCCTTGCGGGGGACGGCGGGGTCGATGGACAGCAGGGCGACCGAGCCGTCCACGAGGACCATGCCCGGCGGCAGGCTCGCCGACGTACGGAACTCGCCGCCGCGGCCGGTGAGCCAGCGGGCGTAGTCCAGAGCGGCCGGGTCCCGGCGGATGGTGTCCGGGCCGATGGTGCGGACGGCTATCCCGCGCCGGAGAACCGATTCGTCATTGCGGCGCGCGGCCGCCAGTGACGACGGCGACTGGGCGTCGCCCGACATGAACGTCACCACGGTGCGGGAGGCGTTGCACGAGAGCTGTTCGATCCGCCGCCGCACGGCTCGGAGTCCGTCGAGGCGCTCGGTGCCGTCCCCGTCGCCGTCACCGGCGCGGTCGCGGACGGTCCGGTCGTGAACGGTCCGGTCGTGGACGGGCCGCCGCCCGTTCTCGGCCAGCATGCGGGTGATCATCTGCTGGCTGTCGGCGATCCGCTGCTGCCGCTCCAGCAGCTCGTGCCGCTCCCTGGCGAGCAGTTCCTGGAGGCCGACGATGGGATCGACGGCGAAGAGCTGGCCGGGGTTGTCGTAGGACTCCCTGAGCAGCCTGTAGTCGAAGAGCACGTCCAGAGCGGCTCGAATGTCGTCGCTGGACAGCGAGAGGCGGGCGGCGAGTTCTTCGACGGACAGCTCCTGGTGGTCGAGCATGGCCCGGTAGACGGTTTCGGTGATCCCCTGCACGCCGAGAAACGGAAGCAACGTACGACTCCTTGGACAGCCGGCGGCTTCCGCCACGGGGCGCGCACGCGGCGTCCCGACCCGGCCCGCGCGACGGCCCCGCGGCCACCGCCGTCATTGCGGACACGCGGGTACGGCTCGATGCTCTTCTCTTCTTCGCCCGAGGAACGCGCCCTCCCGCGCCCTCCCCGTGAAAGCCCGAGGCTAACGGGCGGCACGAAGATCGGCTATGGCCCCTGCCGCTCGGCTCGCGACGCGCCGTTGTCAGTGCCCACGACTACGCTCGCTTTTCAGTCGTCATCGGTATGGCACGAGCCGATGACGGGGTGGTGAGCCATCGCCGCCGCGCGTCCGCGCCCACGATCGGGCTCCAGGGTCCTCAAGAGGAGATCTGCCATGAGCAGCGGCGACAGCAGCACGCACGAGGGATTCACAGCCGAAGAGCGGGCCGCGATGAAGGACCACGCCAAAGAGCTGAAGAAGGCTACCCGCCGCGGCTCCCGCGCGGACAAGGCTGCCGAGGCGAAGCGGGACGTACTCGCGAAGATCGCCGAGATGCAGGACTCGGACCGCGTCATGGCCGAGCGCGTCCACGCCATCGTCACGGCCGGCGCCCCCGAGCTCGCCCCGAAGCTCTGGTACGGAATGCCCGCCTACGCGCTCGACGACAAGGTCGTCTGCTTCTTCCAGAGCGCGGCCAAGTTCAAGGCGCGCTACGCGACGCTCGGCTTCAGCGACCTGGCGAAGCTCGACGAGGGCACGATGTGGCCGAGCGCCTTCGCCCTGACCGAGGTGACGGACGAGGCGGAAGCGCGCATCAGCGCCCTCGTGAAGCAGGCGGTGGGCTAAGGCTCCTGCTCGACGGCCCCAGGCCAGGGGCCCGCCGGCCTCTGCCGAGCGGCGGCGGGCGCCCAGTCCCTACGGGCGGTCCTCGCCGACCCCGTGCTGGCGGCCGTCAGCCGGTCCGAGGCCGCACTTGAGTGCCGTGGCGCAGGGTCAGTGACATCAGGTCGGTCGGCTCGTCCAGTTCGATGCGGTGCCAGCGGCCGCGCGGCACGATGAGGCAGGTACGAGGGGTCAGGCGGGTCATCTCCTCGGCGTCTCCCGAGCGCTCCGGCAGCAGGTAGAGGCGCATGCCGCCGGACAGACAGCAGACCACCTCTTCGGCCGCCGGGTGCATCTCCCAGTGATCGGAGTGGACATCCTGATCGGTCTCGGCTCGGAAGGCGGCCAGTTGCCAGGCGTCGGGATCCCCGGCCGTCCGGGGCTCCGCATCGGTGACCGTTCCGCTTTTGTGGAAGTGGATCGCGCGGGCGAACATGTCGATCGGTAAGGCGGTCATCGTCGTTCCTTTCAGTGGGGGCCGTCAGGCCGGTTCGACGGGGCCGTCGGGCCGGTTCGTCGGTGCCGTCAGGCCGGTCGGTGTGCCGTCGATTCACCGCGCCGTCGTTCCGTTGGGGTGCAGGCGCCTTCCGCGCACGGAATTGTCGCCAGGCTCTACGGGAGGAAGCGAACGCCGGTGAATTTCTCGGACAGCTCCCACAGCCGACGGGCGGTGCCGGTGTCCCGGATGGCGCGCTCCCGGTCGCGCCGGACGGGCTCGCCTCGTAGCTGGAGCGGGCCGTCGGGCACGATGTACGTTCCGCCCGGCAGGTCGGCGACGGTCGCCGCGTACAGGGAGGTCTTGGCGCCTTCAGGGGTGGGGCGGAAAGCGACGCGGATCAGCAGTCGGGCCAACGCTCCATAGAGTCGGCCCCGGTTGCTGTTGGCACCGCCGGTGAGCACGTTGGTGCGGGTGAGCCCGGGCGCGACGGCCATGCTGCGCAGCCTCAGGCTGGCGGCGTCGGCGCGGCGTTGCAGTTCGGTGGCGAAGTAGAGATTGGCGCGCTTGGACTGCACGTAGGCGAAGGCGGCGCGATATCGGCGTTCGGCGTTGAGGTTGCCCAGGTCGAAGCGGGCGAACCGCTGGCCTTCGCTGCTGACGGTGACCACTCGCGGTTCGGGCGAGGCACGCAGGTGAGGCAGCATCAGCCCGGTCAGGGCGAAAGCGCCCAGGTGGTTGATCCCGAACTGCGACTCGAAGCCGTCAGCGGTCCGGGCGAACGGCACCATCGCCACACCGGCGTTGTTGACCAGCAGATCGAGCCGGTCATGGTCCCAGCCGGCGGCGAAGGCTCGGATGGAGGCGAGGTCGGCCAGGTCGAGGCGGCGCACCTCGGCCCGCGCGCCGGGCACCTCGGCGAGCAGGCGGTCCAGGGCGGCCCGCCCCCTCTCGGGACTGCGGCAGGCGAGCACGACGTGGGCTCCCCGGCGGGCGAGCGCCTCCGCGGTGACCTGGCCAATGCCGCTGTTGGCCCCGGTCACCACCGCCAGGCGGCCGGATTGGTCGGGGATGGAATCGAAGGTCCAAGTGCGTGGAGCACGAGACATGGCCTTCCCTCTCCTGGTCAAGGGCGTCCTAGGTGTTCTGTCCATGGAGGTTGGTGACAGTCAAGAACCTGCGTATCGCTACTTCTAGTTGCGATACGCTGGAGCCTGACACGGCATCACCCGCTAGCGCAACTAGGAGTTGCAATGGAGTTGGCGTCCTCCGACCCCGTACGTCCGGTCGGGCGCGGTCGCAAAGCGCAGGCGGCGGTGCGCGCCGCCACCCTCGCCGAACTGCTGGACCGGGGGTACGCCGACCTGACGGTCGAGGGCGTGGCCCAGCGGGCCGGGGTGCACAAGACGACGGTCTACCGGCGCTGGAAGAACCGCGAGAGCCTGGTCGTCGACGCGCTGGCCGAGCACTTCGCCACCGACATCCCCATCCCGGACACCGGCTCCGTGGAGGGTGACCTGCGCGCGCTCGCGCAGGCGCTCGTACAGAGCATGACGAGCCCGGTGGGCAGGGCGGTGCAGACCGCGATGCTCTCCGACGCCGGCCGGCTGCCGGAGATCGCCGAGGCTCGGCGGGGGGTCCTCGCCGACCGGTTCCGGCGGGCCGAACCGGTGGTCGCGCGCGCCGTCGAGCGGGGCGAACTCCCGGCGGACACCGACCCGGCCGCGCTGTTCAGGACGCTGGCCGCACCGGTCTACTTCCGCTTGCTGATCAGCGCCGATCAGGTCGCCGAGGGCGCGGAGAACGCGGAGGACGCGGAGGGTGTCGCCGACGAGACCGTGCGGGTCGCTCTCGCCGCCGCCCGCGCCGGCGCACTGGCCCGGGCCCGGCCCGTAACAGACGGCGAACAGGCATGAACGGCGGCGCGCCCGCCCCCTGCTCCGCGCGGCGCGCGCTTCATCGATGACGGGCCGGTCGGGCAGCGGCCGCAGGTGGGCCGAAGGCCGGTGCGGGCTTCGGCGATAACCTGTGGGCATGGTCGAACTGGAGACCCGGGAGCTTGAGTACTTCATCGCGGTCGCCGAGGAGCTGCACTTCGGTCGTGCCGCGGTGCGGCTGTCGATCGCGCAGCCGGCGTTGTCGAAGGCGGTTCGACGGATCGAGACGCGGCTCGGGGTGCAGTTGCTCGTACGGTCGAGCCGTCATGTCTCGCTCACCCCGGCCGGTGAGGCGTTGCTGCGGCACGGCCGGCACGCGGTGAACGCGGTGAGTGCCGCGGTGCAGAGCGCGCGGCGGGCCGGTGACGCCGAGGCTCATCTGCGGCTGGTGATCAAGCCCGGGGGCGATGCCCATCTGCTGTCCGGGATGCTCGCCGAGTACGCCCGGCGGCCCGACGCGCGCCGGGTGGACATTCTGTTCAGCGGCGGCACCGATCGTGTGGACCATCTGCGCGACGGGAGAGCGGATGTGGCCCTGCTGTACGTGCCGTTCGACGACCTTGAGGGGCTGGCGCACGAGACGCTGTACGTCGAGGGGCGCGTCGCGATTCTCCCCGCCGGCCACCGGTTGGCCTCGCGTACCGAGCTGCGGATGGCCGATCTCGACGGCGAGACGATGCCGCGCTGGAAGGGCGTTCCCGACGACGGGACCGGGCCGGAGGTCGTGGACGTGACGCAGATGGCGCACCTGATCAGCGTCGGGCGCATGATCGCGGTCCTGCCCCGCTCGCTCATCGAACCCGTTCCCCCGGGGCTCGTCTGCGTCCCGGTGACCGACGGGGGCGACAGCCGGATCGCCATCGCGTGGCCCGAGCTCGACCGCCGCCCCCTCGTCGCCTCCTTCGTGGACGCGGCGGTGGCCGCGAGCCCCTCGGCCGCGACCGGAACCGCTGTCTGACCAGCCTGATCAGCCCTCGCCTGACGCGCCGAAGGCGTCCAGCGCCTCCAGCACATGCCGGCCCGTCGTCCCGGTCCCAAGGTGGCCCGCGTCCTCGACGGTGATCAGCCGTGCGTCAGGCCACGCCCGGGCGAGTTCCCACGCCGTCTGAAGGGGTCCGCCCATGTCGAGGCGGCCGTGGATCAGGACGCCCGGAATCCCGGCCAGCCGGCCGGCGTCGCGCAGCAAGGCGCCCTCCTCCAGCCACGCGCCGTGGGAGAAGTAGTGGGAGCAGATACGGACCAGGGCGAGGCGAGCGGCCGGGGGACGGTCGCCGTACGGGTTGGCGGCTCCGTTCGTCTCGCCCGACAGAACCGCGTCCTCCCAGGCGCACCAGTCAGCCGTGGCCTTGTTCCGTACGGCGGCGTCGGGGTGCTCCATCAGGCGCGCGTACGCGCCGACGATGTCACCGTCGCGCGGGGTGCCGGGAGCTCCGGCGAGGAAGCGTTCCCACTGTTCGGGGAAGAAGCGGCTCACGCCCCGGTAGAGCCAGTCGGTCTCGGAGCGCCGGGTGGTGGTGACGCTCGCGATGACGATCTCCGAGACGCGCCGGGGGTGCTGCTCCGCGTAGGCCAGGAGGAGGGTGGAGCCCCACGAGCCGCCGTGGAGCAGCCAGCGGTCGATGCCCAGGTGTTCCCGCAGCCGTTCCATGTCGGCGATCAGGTGCCAGGTGGTGTTGTGCCGCAGGTCGGTCGCGGGGTCGGCGGCGTGCGGGGTGCTGCGGCCGCAGCCGCGCTGGTCGAAGAGGACCACGCGGTACCGGTCCGGGTCGAAGAACCGGCGCACGCCGGTGCCGCATCCCGAGCCGGGCCCGCCGTGGACGACGAGCGCGGGCTTGCCGGCCGGGTTGCCGCAGACCTCCCAGTACACGGAGTTGCCGTCGCCGACGTCGAGCATCCCCGTCTCGTACGGCTCGATCGGCGGATACAGCTCGTTCAAAGGGGGCCTCCCGGCGGCTCTATGCGGGGGGGCGGACGACACAGGCCGTCCGCCCCCCGCTCAACAGTGGGACCACCGTAAAGCCGGTCGGCCGGCCTCGGCCCCTCAGCCGATGAGCCGCTCCCGCTCCCCCGCTTCCGAGGCCACCGCCGCCGCTGTCAGCGCCATCGCCGCGGCTCCGTCGATGACGGCGCGGTCCGCCTCGCCGCCGACGCAGTGTGCGGCGAACTCCTTCTGGTGGTTCACCGCGGGCAGCGAACCGATGCCGAGGTAGGGGTGGATGGCGGGCAGGACGCGCGACACGTTGCCCATGTCGGTGGAGGCGCGGTTCATCCGGGCGGCGGGGGTGCCTTCGTCGAAGCGGCGGCCCAGCTCCCGGGCCGTGCGCCGGTAGACGGCGAGCAGTCCCGCGTCGTTGCGGAACTCCGAGTACGGGGGGCTCTCCGGCTCGATCTCCAGCTCGCACCCCGTCGCCAGCGCGCCCGCCTCGAAGCAGCGCTCGACGCGCGGGCGCAGCCCGTCGAGGTGCTCCAGGGTTCCCGCCCGTACGTACCAGCGGCCCTCCGTCAGCTCCGGGATGGCGTTGGGCGCCTCGCCGCCGCGCGTCATCATGCCGTGCACCCGGGTGCCGCCCGGCAGTTGCTGGCGCAGCAGGCCGATCGCGACCTGGGCGAGGGTGAAGGCGTCGGCCGCGTTGCGGCCCTGCTCCGGGTAGGCGGCGGCGTGCGCGGCCTTGCCGTGGTAGCGGACCTTGAGATGGGCGACGGCGAACGGGTCCGCCTCCGCCACGTCGACGGGCCCGGGGTGGACCATCATCGCCGCGTGCACCCCGTCGAAGGCGCCGCGCTCCAGCATCAGGATCTTCCCGCCGCCGCCCTCCTCCGCCGGGGTGCCGAAGACCGTGACCGTCAGGCCCAGTTCGTCGGCGAACGGGGCGAGCCCCGCCGCCGCGCCGACCGCCGCCGCGGCGATGATGTTGTGGCCGCAGGCGTGGCCGAGGCCGGGCAGCGCGTCGTACTCGGCGCAGATCCCGATGTGCAGCGGCCCGGTTCCGGCGGTCGCGGTGAAGGCGGTGGGCAGCCCGGCCGTGCCGGTCCGGACGGTGTAGCCGAGGTCGTCGAGGGCACTCGCCGTCCAGCGGGCCGCCTTCTCCTCCTCCCAGGCCACCTCCGGGTGCGCGTGGACGCGGTGGCTGAGGGCCAGCACGTCATCGGCCGCCGCCGCGACGGCACGGCGGATGCCGCTCGTACGCCCCCCGGTGCTGTCCGTCATCACGCGTCCCCCGGCACGCCGAACGAAGGCGCCTCGCCGGGAGCGAGCGCGCGCTGGACGTACGGCTGTTCCTGCGGCTCCCAGATCTTCCACAGTGCGGCCAGTTCGGCGATCGGGTCGCCGTCGGTCCAGTCGACGCGGAGGTCTGTCACCGGCCACGGGACGTCGCCGGCGACGAGCAGCCCGGCCGAGCGCACCGGTCCCTGCTCGCCGCCCGCCGCGGCGCCCGCGCCGAGCGCGTCGACGAGGCGCCTGGCGAGCGGGGCGGCCGGGTCGGCGGTGAAGGCGTCGAGGACGGCGTGCGGTACGCCGGGGTCCGCGAGGAGGTTTCCGGCGGCGACCGCGTCGGGGCCGACGGCCTCCGCGTGCCGGCCCAGGGTGTGCGCCCCGGAGTACGCGGCGCCCGGCCCGTCGGCTCCGACGGCGGTCAACTGCCGGTAGGGGATGTGCGGGCGGTGCGCCTCGGCGTGCGTGGTCCCGCGGATCGCGGAGGCGGCGGACGCGCCGCCCGCCAGCAGGTCGAGCAGGTGGGCGCCGAGCCGCGGATCGGTGATGTTCTGCGAGCAGACGGCGCCCACGCCCGCCCGGACGTACGCGCAGCGGGCGGCGACGGCGGGGGACGAGGAGGTGACGGCGACCCCGAACTGTCCGGTGCGTGCGCAGCGCGCGGCGATCGAGAAGGTCATGCTCCCTCCCCCTCCCGTACGGCCGCGGCCCGCACGGCGGCCGCTTCGGCGCGGCGCTCCGCCGGGATCACGGCCGTGGCGTCGATCTCGACGAGCCATTCGGGCCGGGCGAGCGCGGAGACGACGAGGCCGGTGGAGACGTAGTGGACGCCCTTGAGGCGGCGGCCCATGACGCGGTAGACGGGTTCGCGGAACCGGATGTCCGTCAGGTAGACGGTGATTTTGACGATCTCGTCGAGGCGGCTGCCGCACTCCTCCAGCAGCATCGCGATGTTGGCCATCGCCTGCTCGGCCTGGGCCGCCACGTCGCCGACCCCGACGTTCTCGCGCGTATCGAGGTCCTGGCCGATCTGGCCGCGCAGATAGACGGTGCCCTCGGCGACGACGGCTTGCGCGAGGTCGTTGGAGAGGTCCTGTTCGGGGTAGGTGGCGGCGGTGTCGAAGGGGCGGATGCGGTCGTGGACGGTCACTTGGCGGCCTTCCTTCCCAGCGAGCCGAGCACGTTGTCGGAGAGCCCGGCCGCGTCCTTGACCAGGTCGAGCGGCCCGTCCCAGCCGAAGTTGCGGTAGACGGCGCCGAGGTGGGCGAACGGCGGCGACTGCGCGAAGAGCTGGAAGGTGAGCCGGTGGCCCGCGTAGTCGGAGTTCAGCAGGTCGCGGGCGTACGCGAGGAGTTTGCGGCGGTCCTCGGCGACCCAGTGCTCGTTGACCGAGTAGAACTTCTCCAGCCACGGCCCGGTCTCGGGGTCCTCGAAGGACGCCTTGTCCGGGGTGATGCAGATCTGGCCGCCGCACAGTTCGCGGGCGATGTGCATCATCTCGTGGAGCTGCGAGCAGGCCAGCACGCGGCCGGTGTAGAGGAGTGACTGATTGGGCATCAGCAGCCCGCCGGGGCTGGGCTCCGCCATGGCTACGGCGGCGGTGAGGTGCGCGTTGATGCCCTCGCGGTAGCAGGCGAGTGTGGCCAGCTTCTCCTGTACGGCCTGCTGCTTCTCCAGACCGGTCTGCTTCACGTTCCACAGCGCGGCGCCGATCATCAGGTCGGCGAGGCGCAGGTTGCGCTGGGTGAAGGCGTAGGCGCTGTAGCGGTGCAGGGTGGCGCGGATGAAGGTGGCGGCCTTGGTGTCGCGGTAGAAGAGGATGTTCTCCCAGGGGATTTCGACGTCGTCGAAGACGACCAGGGTGTCGACCTCGTCGAAGCGGTTGGAGACGGGGTAGTCGTCGACGGGCTTGGCGCCGCCGGCGAAGCCGGTGCGGCAGATGTACTTGAGCCCGGGGGCGCCCATGTCGAGCATGAACCCGAGGGCGTAGTCGGAGAGTTCGGAGTCGCCCCAGTTGGCGATGGTCGGCTTGGCGAACGCCTGGTTGGAGTAGGCGGCGGCCGTCTCGTACTTGGCTCCCCGCACGACGATGCCGCGATCCGTCTCGCGGACGGCGTGCAGCAGCATGTCGGGGTCCTGGTCCTGGGGGCGCTTGGAGCGGTCGCCCTTGGGATCGGTGTTGGCGGAGACGTGGAACGGGTCGCCGAAGCAGGCGAGGTCGATGTGGCGCTTGACGTTCTCGGCGTAGGCCGGGTTGATCTGGTTGAGGACGTCCTGGCCGTCGATGAGGGACCACACCTCGCCGATGGTCTCGTCGCCGACGCGGGTGACGACGCCGCCCGCGTCGGTGAGCACCGCGTCGGTGGCGGCCCGCTTGTCCTCCCAGTCCTGGCGGGTACGGGGCGGCTTCTGCTGTACAGCGTTGAGTTCGCCGCTCTCCTCGTCCTTGTAGGTCATGACGCCGCTGGTGGCCGGGTCGTGTGCCATGTCGTAGATCCGGGCCCGGATGTCGACGAGCGGCTTGAAGGCGGGGTGCGTGGGCACGTCCTCGATCTTCTCGCCGTTCATCCAGACCTCGCGGCCGTCGCGGATCGACTCCCGGTACTGCTCTCCGGTGCGGATCATCTCCGTACTCCTTGTCCTGGGCTCTCAGAAGGGGGCGGCGGGGTCGGCTGAGGCGGACGCCGTCAGGGGGTGGCTGCGTAGAAGGGGTGGGCTGCGGCGCCGTCAGAGGGGGCGGTGCGTGCCGTACGTACGGGCGTGGTGCACCAACGGGCGGGCGTCCGGGGAGACTGCGGCGGCGGTGACGGCGCCGAAGAGGACGCGGTGCGTACCGGAGACGACGGCGTCGCCGAGCCGGCAGTCGAAGACGGCGGCGGCGCCGCGCAGCAGCGGTGAGCCGGTGCCGAGGGTGTCCCAGTCGGCGCAGTCGAAGTCGTACGGCGTGCCGGCGGTGGGCCGGCCCGCGAAGACGTCGGAGACGTGGGCCTGTTCGGCGCTCAGGACGCTGACGGCGAAGTGGCCGTTGCGGGCGGCGGCTTCGGCGAGCGGGCTGCGTTCGTTGACGCAGACGAGCAGCGACGGCGGGTCCGCGGTGACGGAGCACATGGCGCTCACGGTCTGGGCGAAGCGGCCGGCGGGTCCTTCGGTGGCGACTACGGTGACGCCGGTCGCGGCATTGCCCATGGCCGCGATGAAGTCCTGCCGTGGGGTGATGAGTCGGTCCGGGGCGATGCTCATGGTCGGCCTCCCTCGGTGCGGTGGAGCGGGCTCGATGGGGGTGGAGCGGGCTCGGTGCGGTGGAGCGAGCAAGCGCTGCGGGCCCGCCGTGCGGGCTTGGCGGGCTCGGCTGACGACCACTATGGGCGGACCGGGTAATTCCGTAAAGCAGATCTTTTTTCTCAACTGCATCTGATGAACAGATGCAGCAAGTCGGCGACCCCTTCGGCTCACCCGCGAAGGGTCTCCCGGCAGGTCGCGGCGAACGCCTGCGCGCGGCCCGTCAGACGGACGCCGCGGAGCTTGGCCAGGACGACGGGAAGGGCCGGCAACTGGTCGGCGATGGGCAGGCAGACGACGCGGGAGCCGCCGTACGTGCCGTCGTGCGCGGGCCGCTGGTTGAGCAGCGACCAGCCGTATCCGGCGGCGACCATGGAGCGCACGGTCTCGTAGTTCGTGGTGCGGTGGCTGATCTTCGGCCGCACCCCGGCCTTGGCCGCCGCGGACTGGAAGTAGTCGCGGCTGACCGGCAGGTCGAGCAGGACCATGGGCTCGCCGCCGAGGTCGGCGAGTCTGACCCGGCGGCTGCCCGCGAGCCGGTGCCCCTCGTGGACGAGCGCGTACGGGGGCGCCATGGCCAGTACCTCGTGCTCGATGTCCGCGTCCAGTTCGAGGTCGTACAGCAGCCCCAGTTCGCACTGTCCGGTGCGCAGCAGCCCTTGGACGGCGGGGGTGTCGCCCTCGTGCACGTCGACGCGGACGGCGGGGTGGCGTTCGGCGAACCCCCGCAGCAGGCGCGGCAGGTAGAAGGGGGCGAAGGTCTGGAAGCAGCCGACGGCCAGGTCGCCGACGAGTTCCGAACCGAGGCTGCGCGCCGATTCGGCCAGTTCGTCGGCGTGTGTGAGGAAGCCGCGCAGCTCGTGCTGGAAGCGCTCGCCCGCCGCCGTCAGCTCCAGCCCCTTGGCGTGCCTGCGGATGAGGAGCTGGACGCCGAGTTCGCGTTCGAGGTGGGTCACGGCGGTGGAGACGGCGGACTGCGAGACGTTGATGCGCTGGGCCGCGGCGGTCATGGATCCGAGCTCGGCGGCGGCGAGGAAGTAGCGCAGCTGGACGAGGGTGAAGTTGGTGTCGTGGGGCATGCCCGGATTTTTACATCTGGAAATCCGATGCAACCCCCGTGAAAACAATGTTTGACCGGGGATTTGGAATCTTCGAGACTTCCGAACCACCCGACCTACCCGCGCTGCCCACCCGCACCGCCCCCCTCAGCACCCGCGCCGCCGGCACCCCCTCGGCCGCACCACGCATCGACAGCACCCCCACGGCCCGCACCGCCCACCCGCAGTACCGCACCGCTCTTCGCCCCTCACGTTCTAGGGAGTCCGCATGTCCGGTCCCGGAGGATCCGCACCCGACACCCCCGCCGCGGCCGAGGCGCCCGCCGTGCCGGACGCGCCCGCCACGGTGGAGCAGCACACGATCGACCACATTCCCGACGACGAGCGCCACGGGCGGGTCAGAGACCTGTTCACCATGTGGTTCGGGACGAACATCGCCCCGTTGCCGCTGGTCACGGGCGCCATGGGGGTGCAGGTCTTCCACCAGTCGTTCTGGTCCAGCGTGCTGGCGATCCTCGTGGGCCAGCTCGTCGGCGGCGTCTTCATGGCACTGCACTCGGCCCAGGGTCCGCAGCTCGGCGTGCCGCAGATGATCCAGAGCCGGGCGCAGTTCGGGGTGATCGGGGCGCTGGTGATCGTGGTCGTCGCGGCGGCCATGTACGTCGGCTTCTTCGCGTCGAACATCGTGCTGGCCGGGAAGTCCCTGCACGGTCTCGCGCCCGCCGTCCCCGTCAACGGCGGCATCGTGCTGGGCGCGCTGGGCTCGGCGGTGATCTGCTGGGTCGGCTACCGCCTGATCCACACCCTGAACAAGATCGCGACCTGGGTGCTGGGCCTCGGGATAGCCGTCGGCATCGCGGTCGTGGCCTTCCGCGGCCTGCCGGACGACTTCTTCACCCGGGGCGGCTTCACCTTCGCGGGCTGGCTGGCGACGGTGTCGCTGAGCGCGCTGTGGCAGCTCGCGTTCGCCCCGTACGTATCGGACTACTCACGCTATCTGCCGCGTACCGTCCGCACTCCCGCGACGTTCTGGGCGACGTACTGCGGCTCGTGTCTCGGCTCGACGCTGTCCTTCCTGGCGGGCACGGTGATCGCGCTCGCCGCGCCGGGCGCCGACGACACGGTCGCGGGCTTCGACAGCGCGGCGGGCGCGTTCGGGCCCGTCGTGCTGATCCTCTTCCTCTTCAGCGTCATCAACCACAACGCCCTCAACCTCTACGGCGCCGTGCTCTCCCTCATCACGATCGGCCAGACCTTCCGCGCCCACTGGACCCCGCGCCGCACCGCCCGCGGGGTGGTCTCCGGAACGGTTCTGGTCGCCGCGCTGCTGGTCGCGGTCGGCGTGTCCGACGACTTCGTCTCGCGGTTCGTGAACCTGGTGAGCGTCCTGCTGATCGTGCTGATCCCGTGGACCGCGATCAACCTCATCGACTTCTATCTCGTGCACCGGGACCGGTACGCGATGACGGACTTCTTCGCCGCCGACGGAGGCCGCTACGGCCGCTTCAACCGCACGGCGCTCTCGTCGTACGTCCTCGGCATCGTCGTCCAGCTCCCCTTCGTCTCCACCGACCTCTTCACGGGCCCCCTGGTCGCCCCATTGGGCGGCGCGGATCTCTCCTGGCTGATCGGCCTGGTGGTGACGGCCCCGGTGTACTACTTCTGGGCCCGCCCGCGCACGGCGGAGCCGGAGCCTGCGGTGCGGGTCGCCCAGGAGGAGCCGGTGCGCACGGCGCCGACCGCCTGACGGCGTTCCGCCGCCCGCGGGCGCGCCGGACCGGTCGGATCAATCGTACTAAGGTGCGACGTGCGACAGGTTCGAGGAGACGCGTGGAACAGCGGGTGCGCATACACAAGGTCCGGCTGGGCGGCGGCGAGGTTCGGGTGATCCGGCCGGCCCCGTCCCCGGCGCGGCTGGCGCTGCGCGACGACGGCCATTGGCTGTCGATGTACGCCGACCGGGAGGGCGCCGCCCAGCTCGCCGGCGCGTGGGCGCTGGCCGCCCGGTCCGCCCGTTCCCTGATCCATCTGCCGATACGGGCCAACCCCGCCCCCGACGGCGCGGTCGGCGACGGGGAGCCGGTCGCGCTGGACCTCGTCCTGCTCCACCACAGCCTGCAGTTTCCGGCCGCGGCGTGGAAACGGGTCCGGGCCCGGCTCGGCGACGGCGAACCTCACACCGCGACCACCCCCGACCGTGACGTCCCCGACGAGAGCGCCGTCGACCACCGGCGGCGGCAGTACCGGACCTACCGAGACCATCTCGGCTTCGACATCGCCGCGCACACCCTCTTCGTCGTGGGCAGCTCCACCGCCTTCCGCGAGCACGGCACCGCGCTGCGCGGCCTCGTCGACCAGGCCCCGTCATACCGGCACCGCCACCCGGACGCGGGGCACTTCTGCGTCGAGTTCACCCCCGGCCCATGGTCACGGTCGCGGACCCGCCGGCACGTACCCGGCCTGCTGCACATCGAGTACTGCCACGCCTGGTGAACGCGGCATCCTTTACCGCACCGCCGCCTCGGCAGGCCGCTCGCCAACGGCCCCGGCACCGGTGCCGTTTCCGCGAGTCGGCCGGTTCGGGCCCTTGCCTCACGGCGGGCTGTGCGGGCCGCAACCAGGCGGGCGGACGGGGCGTCTGCTTCTCCGAGGCGCCCGGGGGCATGAGACGTACGGCCGAACGGGTACGGCGACAGCGACAGCGACAGCGACAGCGACACAGTCAATGATGGCGTCCTCCATGAACGAGCCGAGGCAGGCCGTCGAGAGGAGTTGCCATGGTGCAAGTCAGACTGATCGGCCTCCTGTTCCTGCTGGCCGGACTCCTCGGCCTCGCGTCGGTGACGCCCCGCGACTGGCGATCGCGACAGCTCGGGCGGCGTGGGGTCCGTACCTCCGGCACCGTGATCGACCATGTCGCCGATGACGAGGGCGTCTCGACGATGGTGGTCGAGTTCCCCGTCGAGCGGGATCGGAGCGTCTCGATCTCCGTCCATCCGGTCGACAGCCCCCGGGGCGTCCTCCCCCTCGGTGAGCAGATCGAGGTCCTCCACCTTCGGGACACCCCGATGCGGGCCCGTACCGTCACAGCGTCGGGGGGCCTCTTGCGGGGCAACCCGTTGGTCGTGGTCGTACGGCTCATCCTCCTGTTCCTGGAGAAAGAGATCGGGGCCGAGAAGCGCCTTCGCCGGAGCCTGCGCGAAAACGGCGTTCCGGTCATGGCCACCGTGACGGGCTATCGGTACGACGGTGAGGACGAGGACCGACGGGAACCGGTTCTGTGCCCGCTGATCGAATTCACCGACCACCAGGGCCGCATACGGTCCTTCGTCGCCCGCGCGCACAGGGACGACGGTCTTCCTCCGATCGGCCGGGAGATGGCTGTGATCCACCTGCCGGGGCCGCCGCGGTGGCTCCGCCCCACCGAGGCCACCCCTTCCGACATCCCCTCGCGCACCGAGGTCACCGGCCGGTTCCTGCTGCTCTGCGCCTGCCTGGCGATCGGCGGGTATCTGTTCACGTTGTCGTCCTCGGATCTCTGACCGCGCCACGGCCGATCCGGGAAACCCGGCGGGGCCCGGGGAGTCAGGGAGGCCCGGAAGCCAGGGCTGTCCGGGAACCAGGGCCCTCCCCTCCACGCGCCTCGAATGGCGGGCCCGTATCGAGCGGCTTAGCCTGCCCGAAAGTGCCGTTTTGCGCATTACATCCGCATGGTGGACGTGGAAGGGTCGAGAGTCTTGAGCGCCGACACCGACGAGCAGCAGCCGCGCGATCCCGAAGCGGAGCCTGGAGCGAAGCCCGGAACGGGGCCAGGAGCGGGGCCCGCTCCCGAGGCCGGGCCGGAGTTCCGCCCGTACCGCCATCCCGCCGCGGGCTGGGGCGCCGCCAAGAGCGTGAGCCGCTTCCTGCTGCGCGAGCGCGCGCTGGTGGACGGGCCGCGGGCGATCATGCGGATGAACCATGAGAACGGCGGGTTCGACTGTCCCGGATGCGCGTGGCCGGACGACATCAAGGGCCTGCACCTGGACATCTGCGAGAACGGGATCAAGCACGTCACCTGGGAGATGACCCGCAAGCGGGTCGGCCGCGAGTTCTTCGCCGCCCACTCGGTGACCGAGCTGTCCGGCTGGAGCGACCACGACCTGGAGAACCAGGGCCGGTTGACCGAACCGATGGTCTACGACCCCGGCACGGACCATTACGTCCCGATCGGCTGGAAGGACGCGTTCGAGCTGATCGGCAGCGCTCTGCGCGGCCTGGACAGCCCGGACCAGGCGTCGTTCTACACCTCGGGGCGGCTCGGCAACGAGGCCACGTTCCTCTACCAGCTGATGGCCCGTGAACTGGGCACGAACAACCTGCCGGACTGCTCCAACATGTGTCACGAGGCCAGCGGCCGCGCCCTCCAGGCGTCCCTGGGCACCGGCAAGGGAACCGTCGACCTCAAGGACTGGGAGACCGCCGACGCCCTCTTCATCCTGGGCGTCAACGCCGCCTCCAACGCGCCCCGGATGCTCACCGCGCTCGCCGAGGCCCACAGCCGCGGCGCGCGGATCGTGCACATCAATCCGCTCGTCGAGGCGGCGGCCACCCGCACCATCGTCCCGCACGACTTCCTGGACATGGCCCTCTTCAAGTCGACCCCGACCAGCTCCCTGAACCTCCAGGTGCGCATCGGCGGCGACATGGCCCTGCTGCGCGGCATGGCCAAGGCGGTCCTGGAGCGGTCCGCGACCGAATCCAAGGCACTGGACCGGGAGTTCATCGACCGCCACACCGTCGGCTTCGAGGACTACCGCGCGCTGTGCGAGGCCACGCCGTGGGAGGAGATCGAGCGCCAGTCCGGGCTGAGCCGCTCCGACATCCTCAAGGCGGCGCGCGTGTACGGCCAGGCCGACCGCTCCATCATCAGCTGGTGTCTGGGCGTCAGCCAGCACGAGCATGGCGTCGACACCGTCCGGGAGATCGTCAACCTGTTGCTGCTCCGCGGCAATCTGGGGCGCGAGGGCGCGGGCCCCTCCCCCGTACGCGGCCACAGCAACGTGCAGGGCAATCGCACCTGCGGCATCGACCACCGGCCCGCCGACGCGTTCCTGGACCGCCTCGCCGAGGTCTGCGGGATCGAACCGCCCCGCGAGCACGGTCTGGACACCATCGGCACGATCGAGGCGATGCGGAGCGGCGCGGTGAAGGTGTTCGTCGGCATGGGCGGCAACTTCGCCCTCGCCGCGCCCGACACCTCGGTCACCTGCGCCGCACTGCGCAACTGCGACCTCACCGTGCAGGTGAGCACCAAGCTGAACCGCAGCCACCTCGTCCACGGTCGCCGGGCCCTCATCCTGCCGTGCCTCGGCCGCACGGAGAAGGACCATCAGCGCGCGGGCGTCCAGAACACGTCCGTCGAGGACTCGATGAGCATGGTCCACCTGTCGATCGGCATGAAGCGGCCCGCCTCGCCGCATCTGATGTCCGAACCGGCCATCGTCGCCGGCATCGCCCGCGCCGCACTGCCCGACAGCGCCACGCGCTGGGAGTGGTACGTCGAGGACTACGACCGTATCCGCGACACCATGGCCCAGGCCCTCCCCGGCTTCGAGGACTTCAACCGCCGCGTGCGCCTCCCCCTCGGCTTCCGCATCAAGCAGCCCGCCCGCGAACTGGTATTCCTCACCCCGTCCGGCCGCGCCGAGTTCTCCACCGCCGCCCTCCCCGACGTCGTGCCCGCCCCCGGCACGCTGGCGCTGGGCACCATGCGCTCCCACGACCAGTGGAACACCACCGTCTACTCCGACGACGACCGCTACCGCGGCGTCAAGAACCTGCGCACGCTCGTCTTCATGAACCGCGCCGACATGCGCGACCGCGGCATCGGCGACCTCGGCCCCGTGGACATCACCAGCACCGCGAAGGACGGCAGCCGACGGCACCTGCACGGCTACCTCGCCATCCCGTACGACATTCCGCGCGGCTGCGCGGCCGGCTACATGCCCGAGATGAACGTGCTGTGCGCGCTCGTCGACCACAGCACCCAGAGCGACCAGCCGATCATGAAGCACGTCAAGGTCACCATCGAACCGGCCGCCTGAGCACGGGGGACGTACGGGCGGACACCGCGCTCACGGCACGGGCACAGGCCCAATGCGCCCGCCGCGCTCACGGTACGGACGGACGTACGCGCCGCGCGCTCACCGTCCGGGCACCTCCAGGATCTCGACGTCGGCCCCCGCCCCCGCGCCGCCGGGCGGGACCGCCGCGAGGCCGTCGGCGAGCGCCAGCCCGCGCAGCATCGCCGGTCCGTCGAACGGGAGCGGCGCCACCTCGTGCCCCATGCGGCGCACCGGCACCAGCCGGGTGTCCCGGGGGTGCCCTGGCAGTGCAACGGCGGCGGTCATCCGGAGCGGCTCCGCGTCCGCGTGTCCGCCGAGGCGGCGCAGCAGCGGTACGGCCAGGGTCGCCGTGCCGGCCACGGCGGCCAGCGGGTTCCCGGGGAGACCGACGAGGCGGCGGGGCCGGCCGTCGGCGGCCGGCGGGAGTTCGGCGAGCAGCATGGGGTGGCCGGGCCGTACGGCGACGGAGTCGACCAGCAGCCGGGCGCCCGCCTCGGCGAGCGCGTCGTGCAGGAAGTCCACCGGTCCGGCGGCGGTGCTGCCGGTGGTGACGACGACATCGGCGGTGGAGTCGCGGACGGCTTCCCGCAGCAGTCCGAAGTCGTCCGAGACCCGGCGGCGTTCGGTCACCCGCGCGCCGTGATCGCGCAGCCAGGACGGCAGGAGCGGGCCGAGCGCGTCGCGGACCCGGCCGGCGCGCGGCGGGCCGGACTCCAGCAACTCGTCGCCGAGCACCAGGAGTTCCACGGTGGGGCGCCGGTGCACGGTCAGCCGGTCGTACCCGGCCGCCGCCGCGAGGCCCAGTACGGTCGCGGTCACGGTCGTACCGGAGGGGAGCAGCGGTTCGCCCGCACGGCACTCCTGGCCCCGGGGCCGGATGTCGCGGCCCGGCGCCACCGGTCCGGGACCGGCGGAACGGTCGAGCAGCGTGCCGTCGCGTTTGTCGGTCTCCCCGTGCTCCCGGCGCAGCACGGCGCTCGCTCCCGCCGGCAGCGGGGCGCCGGTGGCGATGGGCACGGCCGTACCGCCGCTCAGCGGCTCGGGCCGCCCGCCGGCCAGCACGCCGCCGCCGCTCAGCCGCCACGGGCCCGGCCCGGCCACGGCCCAGCCGTCCATCGCGGAGGTGTCGAACGACGGCAGGTCGGTGAGCGCCGTCAGGGGTTCGGCGAGAGCGTGGCCGAGCGCGTCGCCGAGATCGCGGACGACGACCGGCGACGGGCGTACAACACAGCTCTGGGCGGCCGACCTGGCCTCTTCCCACGTCGTGGCGGCCCGCCGGGTCGCGCTCTCCAGTGTGCTCGTACGTACCACGGTCATGCGCTCCCTATGCGACTCGCTATGGCTCATCCCTGATGGCCTCGCCCCCGAAGCCAGAATCCGCAGACCGGAAACCGGAAACCGGAAATCATGAGCCGAAAGAGCCGAAAGAGCCGAAATCCGGAACGAGAAATTCGCCCGCGGACAACCCTCGGTGAATTCCCAGGACGAGTCAAAGAGAGGCTGTCGATCGGCCGATCGATGGCGGTTATCGTGCCCTCCCAAGACCGGCCCGACCGTACCAGCAAAGCCCTCCCGGCCCGGCACGGCGGCGGGAAAGACTGTTTGATAAGTCGCGTCTATCGCGTCATTCACGCAACCTCTTTGACATTTTCCCGGTGACCGACGGAAGCTGACTTCCGCACTGGGAGCCGGATATCCGCGGGCGGCGCGCCCGCATACACACGCGTATACGCACACGCACACACCGCGAAGATTCGGCGCACGATCCCGGCTGGTAAACAGGGAAACGAGGCGGACCAGATCATGAGCGGCAACGAGGACCCGAGCGACGACCTGAAGGTCACCCCGCCCAAGACCTGGGCGACGGGTGTGCCCGCGGTGGTGCACGCGCTGGAGTACTCCCTGAGCCAGACGTCCCCCCGGCGCACCGCGCTGACGCTGCTGAACATCAATCAGGCGAAGGGCATCGACTGCCCCGGCTGCGCCTGGCCCGAGCCCGCGGCGGGCAAGCGGCACATGAACGAGTACTGCGAGAACGGCGCCAAGCACATCAACGACGAGGCCACCTCGCGCCGCGTCACCCCGGACTTCTTCCGCGAGCACTCGATCGCCGAGCTGGACGCGAAGTCCGACTACTGGCTCAACCAGCAGGGCCGGCTGACCGAACCCATGGTCAAGCGGCCCGGCGCGACCCACTACGAGCCGATCGGCTGGGACGAGGCGCTCGGCCTGCTCGCCGACGAGCTCAAGGCGCTGGACTCCCCCGACGAGGCCCTCTTCTACGTGTCCGGCCGGCTCAACAACGAGGCCGCGTTCCTCCTCCAGCTCTTCGCCCGCGCGTACGGCACGAACAATCTGCCGGACTGCTCCAACATGTGCCACGAGTCCAGCGGCTCCGCGATGTCGGAGACGCTGGGCACCGGCAAGGGCACCGTCTCGCTGGACGACATCCACAACTCCGATCTGATCTTCGTCGTGGGGCAGAATCCGGGCACCAACCACCCCCGGATGCTGTCGGCGCTGGAGGAGACCAAGCGCAACGGCGGCCGGATCGTCGCGGTCAACACCCTGCCCGAGGCCGGGCTGAACCGGTTCAAGCACCCGCAGCGGCCGCGCGGGGTGGTCGGCCGCGGCACGCAGATCGCCGACCAGTTCCTGCACATCCGCGCCGGCGGCGACCTCGCCCTGTTCCAGGCGCTGAACCTGCTGCTGCTCGAAGCCGAGGACGCCGCGCCGGGCACCGTGCTCGACCGCTCCTTCGTCGAGCGGAACACCACCGGCTTCGCCGAGTTCGCCGAGCACGCGCGCGAGATCTCCTGGGAACACATCCTGGAGGCGACCGGGCTCTCCCGCGAGGAGATCGAGCAGGTCCACGAGCGGGTCCTGAAGAGCGAGCGGATCATCGTGTGCTGGGCGATGGGCCTCACCCAGCACAAGCACGGCGTCCCCACCATCCGCGAAGTCATCAACTTCCTGATGCTGCGCGGCAATATCGGCAAGCCCGGCGCCGGCGCGTGCCCGGTGCGCGGCCACAGCAATGTGCAGGGCGACCGCACCATGGGCGTATGGGAGCGGATGCCGCAGAAGTTCCTGGACGCCCTGGAGACCGAGTTCGGCTTCACCCCGCCCACGCGGCACGGCCTCGACGCGGTGAACGGCATCCGGGCCATGTACGAGGGCCGCGCGAAGGTCTTCCTCGGCGTCGCCGGCAATTTCGTACGGGCCACCCCCGACAGCGCGATCACCGAGGAGGCGATGCGGGGGTGCCGGCTCACCGCGCACATCTCCACCAAGCTCAACCGCTCCCACACCGTCTGCGGCGACACGGCCCTCATCCTGCCCACCCTGGGCCGCAGCGACCGGGACTTCCAGGCCACCGGCGAGCAGTTCATCACCGTCGAGGACTCCATGAGCGAGGTCCACGCCTCGCGCGGAAAGCTGCCGCCCGCCTCTCCGCATCTGCTCAGCGAAGTCGCCATCATCGGCCGGCTGGCGCGCAGGACCCTCGGCGATATGCCGCACATCCCCTGGAAGGAATTCGAGGCGGACTACGGCACCATTCGCGACCGGATATCCCGCGTCGTGCCGGGTTTCGAGGACTTCAACGCCCGGGTGTCCGTGCCGGGCGGCTTCCGGCTGCCCAACCCGCCGAACGAAGGGGTCTTCCCCACTCCGAGCGGCAAGGCCGTCTTCACCCGCAACGATTTCACGATGCCGCATGTCCCCGAGGGCCATCTGCTGTTGCAGACCCTGCGCTCGCACGACCAGTGGAACACCATCTGGTACGCGCCGAACGACCGTTACCGCGGCATTCACAACGCCCGCCGCATCGTGATGGTCAACCCCGCCGACCTCGACGCCCTGGGCGTAGCCGACCGCGGCACGGTGGACCTGGTGAGCGTCTGGCACGACGGGAAGGAGCGCCGCGCGGAGGGCTTCACGGTCGTCGCGTACCCCGCCAGCCGGGGATCGGCCGCCGCGTACTACCCGGAGACCAACGTCCTGGTGCCGCTCGACAGCGTCGCCGACATCAGCAACTGCCCCACCTCGAAGGGCGTCGTGGTCCGTCTGGAGCCTGTCGCCGACGCCGCGTGACTCCGCCGGGGGTGTGAACCGGCGTTGCTATGGCCCGGCAACATCCGTCAAACGTTGCCAGAATCCGCCAGTGCCGGTGTTGCCGGGCGCAACGCGCGCCGAGCGCTCCATGCTGTGCCGTGCCCCCGAGTAGCCATTCGGGGACACGAGGCGCGGCCGGGTCGGCCGCGGTCCGAGAGGGATGGCGTGGAACGATCACTGTTGTCGCTGAGGTCGGCGCTGGTGCTCTTACTGGCGGTGCTGACGGGCATAGGGGCCGGGGTGCTGACAGCCCTGGCCGGCGATGGCGTCGCGCGGAGCGTGCTGTGCGGCGCGGCCGCCGTCGGGGTGTCGGTGCTGTTCTTCGACCGGCTGGTCGCGGCGGAAGGCCACGGGACCTCGGAAAGCCGCGGGGCCGCGGAAGGCCAGGGAGCCGCGGAAGATCACTGGGCCGCCCGGGAGCACAGGGCAGCAGGCGGCCCGCGAAGTGCCCGCGGCGCGAGTTCGGGGGGCCGGCGTGGGTGACCTGCGGCCCCTGGCCGACGACTTGAACAGCGACGCCAAGGCGCTGGCGGCAAGGCTCCGTGAGCTGTTCGATGGACTGAACGTGTCGGTGCGCCGTTACGCCGCGCGCCGCCACCGGGATGCCGGCACCTTCTCGCGCTACCTCAACGGCACGCGCGTACCGCCCTGGGAGGTCGTCCTGGATCTGTTCACCGACGTGGCGGAGCACCGGGGCACGGCGGCTACTCCGGCCGCCATCGAGCTCGTACGCGGGCTGCATCAGACCGCCGTGCGCAACGGCGGCTCGCCGCAGCACGCGGTCGAGCTGATCGAGCAGCAGCTCGCCGACGCCGACCGGGTGGCCCGGCGCACCACCGCCCACGGGGACGTACTGGGCGACGCCCTGCTGGACCGGCAGCACCGGATCGCCGACCTCGAAGTGCGGCTGAGCCAGCTGGAGGCGGAGTGGACCGCCGAGCGGGCGCGCGCGGACGCCATGGCGGAGGCCGCGCCGGACGTGGACGGGCTGCTGCGGGAGCGCGACGCCCTGCAGACGGAGGTGCGGAAGCTGACGGGGGAACTGTGCGAGGCCCGGCGGCTGCACGAGGCGGCGGAGGAGCGGTGCGAGCTGCTCGAACGCCAGTTGGAGACCATCGAGGCCGCGCAGCGGGCGAACGGTTCCCACGCGCTGATCCCGGCCCCCGCAGCCGGCTGGCGCGGCATGCCCAAGGTGCTGGTCGTGGACGATCAGGCGGACAACCTCCTGGCCATGAACGCCGTGCTGTCCACCCTCGACCAGGAGGTGGTGGCCGTCTCCTCCGGCCGTGACGCACTCAAGGCGCTGCTCGACCACGACGACTTCGCTGTGATCATCATGGACGTCCAGATGCCCGACATGGACGGCTACGAGACCGCCGCCCACATCAAACGCCGCAGCCGCAACCGCGACGTCCCCATCATCTTCCTGACCGCCATGGGGGCCGACGCCGAACACTCCGCCCGCGGCTACGCCGCCGGCGCGGTGGACTACATAGGCAAGCCCTTCGACCCCTGGGTGCTCCGCGCCAAGGTCGCCGTGTTCACCGGCATCTTCCTCGAACGGCACGTCGCCGCCCGCTGAACGCGGCCGTCCTCCGTCGCCGGGCCTTCCAGGTCCGGCGGCGGCCGGGCCCGGTCCATGAGCCCTCCCGAAGCCCGGCGTACGGTCAGCGCGCGGCCGCGATGCCGTCCAGGAGTACGGCCAGCCCAACCGCGAACGTGTCGTCGACCTCCTGCTCCCACGAGGGCGAGGATTCGCCCTCGCGCATCGGTGTCGCCTCCGTAGCCAGCCGTACGGACATGGGGAACCGCTCCGCGAAGTCGGGGGCGACCTCCTTCAGCAGGGCCGAGCGGCCGGCCCACCACTCCTCGTCGGACACGCCGGTCGCCGACGCCGCTCGCCGGGACTCGGCGGCCGTCTGCGCGGAGCCGCGGACGAAGTGGAACAGCGAGCTCACGATGGCCCGCAGCGGCCGGGACGGCAGCCCGGCGCGGTACAGGACGCCCGCCAGCGACTCCAGTACGGCCTGTTCGTGCGGGCCGAGCACCGGGCGGGCGTAGGAGACCTGGAGCACCCACGGGTGCCGCAGGTAGAACGCCCGCAGCTCCGTGGCCCATGACGTCACCGCGGCCCGCCAGTCGCCGTCCGGGGCGTGGTCGGCGGCCAGTTCGGCGTGCGCCCGGTCGTACATCAGGTCGAGGAGTTCCGCCTTGCCCGGCACGTAGGTGTAGAGGGCCATGGAGGTGCGCCCGAGCCGCTCGGCCACCGTGCGCATCGACAGCCCCGCCATGGAGTCCGCGTCGGCCACGGCGATCGCCGCCGCCACGATGACGTCGACGCTCAGAGCGGGCCTGGGCCCCGGCGCCGTCCGCCGGGGGCGGTCGTCCGAGCCGGCCCACAGCAGGGTCATGGACGCGGCCGCGTCTCCCTGGCCGGCGATGACACTCACAAGCAAGCAACTCCTTACACCATAAGCTATTGTCCTCTCATTATTACTTTACAGCCTACGGAATCCATGGAACCGGTCGGCGGCATCCGCCCCGACCAGGACGGATCGGGAGAGGGACGATGAGCGAAGCGACCATGACCGAAGCGACGCTGCACGACGGAAACACCATCGCACTGGAGATCCACGGCACCGGGCCCACCGTCCTGCTCCCCGTCGACCCCCGTCCGGCCGAGGGCCCGCGGGCCGAGGAGATGCGCCGGTGGGGCGTGGACCCCGCGCTGGGCCGAGCGCTGATAGAGGGGCTCGGCGACCGTTTCCGAGTAGTGGCCTTCGACTACGAAGGCCACGTCATGGCGGCGCCGAAGCCCGACACCCTGACCCCCGGCAACGTGGCCGCCGATCTCCTGGCGGTCGCGGACGCCGCGGAAGCCCAGCGGTTCGCCTACTACGGCTACTCGTGGCTGGCCCTGAGCGGCCTCCAGCTCGCGCTGCGCACCGACCGCCTCTCGGCGCTCGTCATGGGCGGCTTCCCGCCCATCGGCGGCCCCTACGCCGAAATGCTCCGCGTCACCGAGGCCGCTCACGGGATGTCCGGACAGAGCCCGGCTCCGAGCCCTCCGCAGAGCGCCCAGCAGCCGGCCGACGACTACGACTGGTCGACCGTCGAGGTGTCGATGTCGGAGGCGCAGACCCGGCAGTTCGTCACGCTCTACCAAACGCTGCGGGGCTTTGACGACCGGGCGGCACAGACAGGAATCGGCTGTCCCCGCCTGTGCTTCGCGGGCTCGGCGGACGAGATCGCCTACGGCGAGCGCTGGGGCGGCGTGACCGTGAGCATCGGAAGCGAGGTAGTAAAGCGGCGCGCCGAGTTGGAAGCCGCCGGATGGGACGTACGCGTCCTGGACGGGCTCGACCACACCCAGGCCATGCAGCCCGCGAACGTCCTGCCCGTCCTGCGCCCCTGGCTCGCCTCCGAACTCGGCCGCTGATCCGCACCATCTCGCCCCGCGCCTCCCCTCCCCGTACGAGGGTGCCGTCGTACGGCCGTACGCCCCCTGGCTGCTGAACGACCGTGCCGCCAGGCCCGTATAGAGCCGTGAACCGTCGACGGAAGAGGAAACCCACCATGATGCACTCGCCCCAGGAGCCCGCCGCGCCGCGCCGCCGAACCGTCATCGCCGCGGCCGGCGGCGCGGGGCTCATCGCCACGCTCGCCGCGTGCGGCGGCTCCGGCAGCGAAACCAGCGGCGATCCGGCCTCCAAAGAGCCGCGGTCCAGCACCGGCACCACCCCCGGCGACGAGGGAGCCGACCCGCCCGGCGGCCAGGCCCTCGCGAAGACCTCGGAGATCCCGATGGGCGGCGGCAAGGTCTTCAAGGAGCGGAAGGTGGTGGTGACGCAGCCGGTGAAGGGCCGGTTCAAGGCGTTCTCGGCGGTCTGCACGCACCAGGGGTGCCTGGTCGGCGACGTGTCGAACGGAACGATCAACTGCCCCTGTCACGGGTCGAAGTACAGCATCGAGGACGGCAGCGTGCGGCACGGCCCCTCGACTCGGCCGCTGCCCGCGACACAGGTCTCCGTGCAGGGAGATTCGGTCCAACTGGGGTGAGGTCGCCCCGGGCCCTTGGGCCCCTGCGCGCCTCCTCCCCCTGCGCCGCCCCGCTCACCTCCGACCGCTCGCACGCCGGAAGCAGTCGAGTACGGAATCGGCCGTCGTGACCGTGGCGACGAGCGCGAGCGTGTTGCGGATCATCGCCGCGGTGTAGTCGGCGGGCACACCGGCGATGGCGTCCGCCGGCACGACGGCCGTGTAGCCGAGGTTCACGGCGTCGAAGACCGCCGCCGGGACGGCGACGTTGGCGGAGACGCCGGTGACGATCAGGGTGCGGCACCCGAAGTTGCGGAGCAGGGCGTCCACGTCCGTACCGGCGATCGGGGACAGCCCATGCAGGCGCCGTACGACGAGATCCTCCTCGCCGACCGGTATCGGCTCCGCGATCCGCACCGCCTCGGTGCCGGTGAGCTGCTGTACGGGCAGCCGCTCGGCGGCGCGGAAGAGGCGGGCGTTGTGGTTCGCGCCGCGACCGTCGGGGCGGCGTTCGGCGACGGCGTGCAGCACCTGTACGCCCGCCGCGTGCGCGCCCGAGACGAGGCGGGCCACTTGTGCGAGGGCCCCGGACTTCCGCGCGGTGTCGGCGAGTTCGGGCAGCGCGCTCCGCGGACCGACCACGCCGCGCTGGCATTCGACGGTGAGCAGCACGGTGGTCGCCGGGTCGAGCTGCGCGGCGAGCCGATCGTCGGGGCGTACCTCCGAGGGCCCGTCGGCCCGTGCCCCTGACGGCTCGTCGGACCGCGTCTCTGACGCCATATCTGATCCTCCCGACTCTCCCCCACGCGTACGGGCCTCGCACCGGCCCGGCCGGAGCGGGCGAGGCTAGCGACCATTGCGCGGAGAGGGAAGAGACTCCATGATTCCTGACACATAGTCAGCCAAGTGAGGCCGGCCACCCTCGGCCGGCCGCCGGAAGGGGAGGCGGACATGGCCCTCACGCAACGGCGAGGCCGCCGGATCATGATGTCGGAAGCGGAACTGGACGACTTCCTCGCCGAGGAGCGCACCTGCCGGGTGGCGACGGTCGGCCCGGACGGCGGGCCGCACGTCAGCACCCTGTGGTTCGCCTGGCACGAGGGCTCGCTCTGGCTGTACTCCATCACCCGCAGCAAACGCTGGGCCGATCTGCGGCGGGACGCCCGGCTCGCGGTCGTGATCGACGCCGGGGAGGAGTACGGCGAACTGCGCGGCGTGGAGCTGTCCGGCACGGCGGTCTTCGTCGGCGAGGCGCCGCGCACCGGCGAACCGTGCCCCGAACTCGACGCGCCGGAGCGGCTGTTCGCCGCCAAGCACTTCGGCCTGGACGCCATGCCGTACGACGGCCGGCACGCCTGGCTGCGCCTGACGCCGGAGTCCGTCGTCTCGTGGGACTTCCGGAAGCTGCCCCGCTGACCCTGGCCGCGACCCTCCGCGCCCCTCCGCACCCTGCGCCAGCCGCTCATCCTCGCCCCGACCCCGCCCCGACTCCCCTGCCCGTAACCCGCCCCGGCCCTCTATCGTTCGCCCCCGCCCCTTATCGGTCGCCGACCGCCGCCCCCGCCGCGCGCAGCGCCTCCACCGCCGCCCGGATCGACGGCCGGCGGTCCGCGTCCGCCCGCCAGATGGCGTAGATGTGCCTGCGCATGGTGTGCCGTACGGGCACCACGCGCACCCCCGCCGGCACCGGGCCCCGCCCGAGCCGCGGCGTGACGGCGACGCCGAGACCCGCGTCGATCAGGGCGAGTTGGGTGTGGTGCTCCTCGGCCATGTGGGAGATGCGCGGCTCGACGCCCTTGCCGCGCAGGGTCAGCATCAGCCAGTCGTGGCAGAACTCGCCCTTGGGCCAGGAGACCCATTCGTCGTGCGCGAAGTCCTCCAACTCCACCTGGTCGCGGTCGGCGAGCGGATGGTCGGCGGGCATCGCGAGGTCGGCGGGGTCGTCCAGGATCGGGGCCTTGGCCAGCCCTTCCGGCAGCGGCAGCGGCTTGTTGTACCAGTCGAGGACGATGGCGATGTCGATGTCGCCGCGCACCACGCGCGGCACCGCCACGTCCGGCTCCATCTCCTCCAGTCTGCTCCGGAGCTTGGGGTGCGCGCGGCGCAGTTCGGCGAGGGCGGCCGGGAACAGGCCCCGGGCGGCCGTCGGGAAGGCGCCGAGGAGCAGGTCGCCGACCGCTTCGCCGCGCTGCGCCTCCAGGTCGGCCTGGGCCAGTTCCACCTGGGAGAGGATGCGGGCGGCGTGGTCGGCGAGCAGCCGGCCGGCGTCGGTGAGGCGCACGCCGCGCCCGTTCTTGGCGAGCAGTTGCTGGCCTGTCTCGCGCTCCAGTTTCGCCAGTTGCTGGGAGACGGCCGAGGTCGTCACATGCAGTCCGTCCGCGGCGGCGCTCACCGAGCCGTGGCGGGCCACGGCGTGCAGCGTCCGCAAGCGATCAAGGTTCAACATGTAAGAGATGCTACGCGATAAAGCACATATTATTTCGCTTGTGCTAAGTGATTGCTCCCACCATCGTTGAGCCCATGAGCATCACCGCCGCCCGTCGGAACGCGTCCGCCTCCTCCGCCGCCGAGGCCGCTTCCCCCGCCACGGACTCCACCGCGGACCGCGCCGCGCCCCCTTCCTCCCCCGCCGCACCACGCCCCGGCGCCCTCGACTGGCGGATCCGGTTCGTCATCCTCTGCCTCATCTGGGGCCTCAGCTTCCTCTTCATCAAGGTCGGCACCGACGGGTACGCGCCGCTCAACGTCTCCCTCGGCCGGATGGTGTTCGGCTCCGCGGTCCTCGTCGCCGTGCTGGCCGTCAAGCGGCAGCGGCTGCCGCGCGCCGGGCGCACCTGGGCCCATCTGCTCGTCGCGGCCTTCTTCCTCAACGCCCTGCCGTTCACGCTCTTCGCCTACGCCGAGACCACCATCACCTCCACCCTCGCCGGCATCTGCAACGCCACGTCCCCGCTGTGGGGCATGGCCCTCTCGCTCGTCGCCCTGTCCGAAGACCGGCCGACCCGGCGGCGCTTCGCGGGGCTCGGCCTCGGATTCATCGGCGTGCTGACCGTGCTCGGCGCCTGGCAGGGGTTCTCCGGCCAGGACCCGGCGGGTACGGCGATGGCCCTGGTCGCGGCGGTCAGCTACGCCGTGGGCTGGATCTACGTCCGGCGCACCCTCACCGGCACCGGCGACTCCAACCTCTCGCTGGCCGGCGCCCAGCTACTGGTCGGCACCGCCCAACTGGCCGTTGCCACGCCGCTCTTCAGCCACTTCCCGCGCTCGTTCCCGCTGGTGCCGCTGCTCGCGATCGCGGCGCTCGGGGCGCTGGGCACGGGCGTCGCGTTCCTGATGCAGTACGGGCTGGTCGCCGAGGTCGGCCCCACCACCGCGATGCTCGTCACCTACTTCACCCCGGTGATCGCGACGGCCGCGGGCGTCACGCTGCTCGGCGAGCGGCTCACCTGGAACACCCCGGTCGGCGCGGTGATCGTGCTCGCGGGCGCGGCCCTCACCCAGAGCAGGCGGCGGCCCGCCGGGACCGGGCCTCAGCACGCGGCCGAGCAAGCCGAAGAGGCGGAGAAGGCCGAGAAGACCGAACCGGCCGGGCGATGACCGCTCCTCAGTCGTAACGCCCCGTAGGCGCCCACCCCGTCGCGGACGCCAGCGCGTCCGCGACCCGCTCCGCCTCCTCGGGGCCCATGGTCGAAACGGTCACCCGCACCCCGGGCGCCGACGACAGCCGGAAGCGGGCGCCGGGCGCCACCGCCCAGCCGGCGTGCAGCAGCCGCGCGACCACGCCCGTCTCGTCCGGCACCGGCAGCCATACGTTCATCCCGCTGCGCCCGCGCGCCTCGATGCCGCGTGTCCGCAGCGCCCGTACGAGCGCGTCGCGCCGCCGCCCGTACGAAGCGGCGACGGCCCGCGCGTCCACGGCCCCCGTGCGCCACAGCTCCACCACCGCGTGCTGGAGCAGATGGCTGACCCAGCCCGGCCCCAGCCTGAGCCGGCCGCGCACCCGGTCCACGGTGACGACGTCGCCGGTGAACGCCGCGAGCCGCAGGTCGGGCCCGTACGCCTTCGCCACCGAGCGGACGAGCGCCCAGTGCGCCGTGCCGCCCACGACGGGGCACAGGGGGACGTCCACGATGCCGTGGCCGTGGTCGTCCTCGATGAGCAGCGCCTGAGGATGGCCGGAGAGGACGGCGCGGAGTTCGCGGGCGCGCTCCGCGCCGATCGCCGCGCCCGTCGGATTCTGCGCCCGGGCGGTGATCACGATCGCCCGCGCGCCCTGCCGCAGCGCGCGGTCCACCTCGCCGGGGAGCGGGCCGTCGTCGTCGAGGGCGACCGGCACGGCGCGCAGGCCGAGGGCCGGGATCAGGTCGAGCAGGCTGCCCCAGCCGGGGTCTTCCACCGCCACCGCGTCGCCGGGCTTGAGATGCGCGTCGAGTACGCGCTCGATGGCGTCGAGCGATCCGGAGGTGACGGCGACGGGACCGTCGGGCACGCCGTCCGCGTCGAAGGCGGCGCGGGCGAGCCGCTCGAATTCCGGGTCGACGCCGGGCGCCCCGTACAGCGTGGGCGTCGCCACGGCGCGCGCGGCGGCAGCGGCCAGCGCCTCGCCGAGCGGCGGCAGCAGCGCCGGGTCGGGGTTGCCCGTGGCGATGTCCCGGGTTCCCTCGGGCGCCTCCACGCGCATGAGGTCGCGCGGCGCGCTGGCGGGCCGAGAGCGGACCCTGCTGCCACGCCGCCCCGCCGTCTCGATCACGCCCCGGTCGCGCAGCGCGCGGTAGGCGGACGCGACGGTATTGGGGTTGACCCCCAGTTCGACCGCCAACTCCCTTACGGGCGGCAGCATTTCGCCCGGGGCCAGCTCTCCGGCGCCCACCGCCCGTTCCACGCTCGCCGAGATCTCTGCTGCGCGACGACCTACGATCCGATACTCTCCTAGCACAAACAGCATTATGCACTAATACAATGGAGTCGCGCCATGACCGCCGCCCCACAGCACGAAGACCGCCGACTGGAGGACGTGAGCACCGCGTACGGACGCACGGACCGGACGACCCCCTCCCGCGACCGTGAACGCGTCTCGTACGACCGCGAGTCCGTGCACGCGATGCTCGACGAGGGGTACGTCTGCCACCTCGGCTTCCTCCGCGACGGCGCGCCCGTGGTGCTGCCGACCCTGTACGGACGGATCGGCGAGCGGCTGTACGTCCACGGCTCGACGGGCTCCCGCCCCCTGCGCACGGCCCAGCGCGCCGACGACGGCATGCCCGTGAGCCTGACCGTCACCCACGTCGACGGCCTCGTCCTCGCCCGCTCCGGCTTCCACCACTCCATCAACTACCGCTCCGTGGTGGTGCACGGCACCGCGCGGCCCGTGGCGGACGAGACGGAGCGCCGCACCGCCCTCGACGCGATCATCGACCAGGCGGTGCCGGGCCGCGCCGCCGACTGCCGGCCCGCCGACGCCAAGGAGCTGGCGGCCACCGCCGTCCTGAGCCTCGACCTCGCGGAGGTGTCGGCGAAGTGCCGCACCGGCGGGCCCAACGACGAGCCCGAGGACCTCGACCTGCCGTACTGGAGCGGTGTCGTGCCCGTCGCCCCCGTCTATGGCGCGCTCCAGCCGGCCGACGACCTGCGGCCCGGCATTCCGGTACCGGGCTACCTCGCCGATTTCCGACGGGCCTGACAGCTCCGACGGCCCTGACGTTCTCGCACAGGAGGCACGGACATGCTCATCCATCCCTGGGACGCCGCGCTGGACGACACCGAGTGGCAGCGGTGGCTGGCCGGACACGACTTCGGCCAGCTCGCGGTCAACGGCCTGCCCGGCGAGCCGCCGCACGTACAGCCGATGCACTTCGCCTACGACCCGGCCCCGGGCGAGCACGGCGAGGCGCTGGCCCATCTGGCCCGCCCCAACCCCATCTGGCCCGCGCTCCAAGCCGATCCGCAGGTCGTGCTGAGCGTCGTCGACGACTACGTCTTCGTCCCCGGCCCCTGGCAGGCCCCTGAGGGCGCACCGCCCGAACACGGCGTGCCCACCAGCTTCTACGCGGCCGTACAACTGCGGTGCACCGCCCATCTCGTGGACGATCCGCACGAGAAGGCCGCACTGCTGACGGCCCAGGTCGGCCACTTCCAGCCCGAGATCGACTCCGCGCCCGTAGCGCCCGGCGAGGAGCCGTACGGCCGGATGCTCTCCGGCATCCGCGGGCTGCGGCTCGAAGTGACGGACGTACGGGCCAAGTTCAAGTACGCGGGCCACAAGCCCGAGGCGGTGCGGCAGCGCATGGCGGCGGCCCTCGCCGCCCGCGCCGCCCCGCGCGACGCAGCGGCGCGCGCCCACCAGCTGCGCCGCGGGGCCACCGTCCCGGGCGCGGGCGGCTGAACTCCGCGCCTCCTCCGTCGCGCTTACCGCCCTGGGCACAGCAGCACAACCGCGCCCAGGGCGGCAGCGGCGGCGACGCCGGTGCACGCCGGCTCCGCGCACCGGATGAGGCTCAGGGGAGCCGGACCAGAGGCCCCGAAGGAGCAACCCTTCACACTCCGCGAAGAGTTCGGGACGCCGAACAGGGGCTTCCGGACGTTTTGGGGCCGCCTCCGGGCCGACTGACCGAGGCCGAAGCCACACAGAGCCTGAGACGCGCGACACCCCAACGCTCTGGCGGAGTGCACCACTCCGATCCACATCAGGGGCGCCCACGCGGCCTCGCCCCTGGTTCAGCGAGAAGCCCGGAGAGTGCCGTCGTCGGCACCGCTCCCGTTCGGACCGGGGCCGTCCTCGCCGGTGCCGCCGTCCCCTGCACCGTCCGCCGCCGGGGCCGCGACGTCTCCGCCATCGTCGCTCGCGCCCGGTCTGGCCACCTGGGCGATGAAGGCCCCCAGCAGCACCACGGCCCCGCCGACGAGCTGCGGCGCGGCCAGGTGCTCGCCCAGGAGCACCCAGGCCAGCACGGTCGCGATGACCGCCTCCAGGCAGGCGACCACACCGGCCACCTGTGGCGAGAGCCTGCGTACGGAGACGACGCCCGCGAGGTAGGCGATCACCGTCGCGAACAGGACGAGCCAGGCGAGCAGCAGCCCGGCCGGCACCGCCGCGCCGTTCAGCTCCACACGGCCGGCCAGTACGGAGAAGTCCATGTCCCAGGGCCGCGCGACGACGGTGAGTACGAGCGCGCCGACGGCCATCCCGTACGCGATGACCCCGACAGGGTCCGCGGCGTCCTCGCCCTCGCCGCCGTGGTCGGCGAGGATGAAGTAGCCGACCTGGCAGAAAGCCGCGCCGAGGGCGAGCAGCAGCCCCGCCGCGTCGAAGGTCAGCCCGGACCACACCTCGACGACCGACGCCAGCCCGCCGAGCGCGAGGACGACGCCGATCGCGGCCGACCGCGTGACCGGCTGCCGCCGCACGAAGCGCACCCAGCCCAGTACGAGGGCGGGCGCGAGGTATTCGACGAGCAGCGCCACGCCCACGGGGATACGGGAGAGCGCCGCGAAGTAGCACGCCTGGACGCCCGCGACGGCGAGCAGCCCGAATCCGGCGAGGAGGGCGGGGCGGCGCGTCACGAGACGGCGGTGGCGCCAGGCGAGCGGCAGCATGACCAGCGCCGAGCCCGCCGCTCGCAGCCACACCACGTGCAGCGGGTCGAGCCCCGCCGCGATCAGCGGTTTGGCTGCGACGCCGGAGCTGCCGAAGGCCAGCGCGGCCAGCAGCGCCAGTCCCGGACCGGCGTTCCTGCTCCCTGGCGCGCGCATCGGCACAGCATGACAGTCCGCGCCGGGTCAGGTCAGGCCCATCGCCAGGTTGGCTCCTGTCGAACCGATCGACGTCAGGTGAGCCGCACCATCAGGTCGACCGGCGCCAGGTGAGCCGCGTCGTCCATCCGGTCGACCGGCGTCACGTGAGCCGCATCGTCCGGTCCACCGGTGCCGGATCGGCCGGCGTCAGATCACGTCGAGGCGGAGTCGGACCGGCCGCACCGTCAGTCCGACTCCCGGCACGTCGCGCCGTCGAGCCGTTTGGCCAGTGAGTCGGGGTCGACGCCCGCCCGGTGCAGCACCTCCACGGCGCGGCATTCGCGGTCGTGGGCGAGGGCGGCGAGCAGGTCGACGCCGGTGGCGAGGTCCGCGCCGCGCGCGTGGGCGCGGCCGATCGCGCCGTCCATGGCGGCCGCGGCGGCGGGCGACCAGCCGGGCACGGCCTCGGCGTCCAGGACGGGGATGGCGCCGGAGTCCTCGACGGAGCCGTACCACCGCAGCCCGTATCCGATGGTGCGCTGGACGAGGTAGCCGAGCAGCCGCGCTATCTGCGGCGGGCCGCCGTCGAACGCGTCGCGCGCGCCGGGCGCGGATTCGAGAAGGGCGTGCAGCAGATGGGCGGTGTCGATCTGGGCGTCACCGTCACGCGCCGCACGCCGGCGCGCGCCCGCGACGACGGACGCCATCTCCATGCTGAGCTGGCCCTCGTGTCCGTCGCCGGCGGGATCGGTGGAAGGGATACGACTGTGCACTCTCACACCCCATCAGCCTCCGGCGGCCAAAACATCCCCGGCGGGGAGCATTTGCGCATCCCACCATGGTTGGGCACAGATGTCCGGGATCTCATCCTTGGGGAGGAGAAGGGGGCGTAGGTTTCAGGGACCGTTCAGGGACCGGTCTCAGGGGCCGACCTCAGGGGTCCGTACCGGGGCGCAGCCGGTGGCTCGCATGGCGCGCAAGGAGCGCATTCTCTGCCGCCGCACGCCCCCGAAGCAACCGAGGCCCGTGCGCCACACGTCCCTCACCGGCGACGGCAACCGCCATCCGCACCACACGGAGCACACCACGCGGAGAAGGAGACCGATGGCCACCAGACCACTGCTCTTCCTGGACATCGACGGAGTCCTCAACCCCGTCTTACCCGCCCCGGGCTTCACCGCCCACGACCTGCTCGGCTTCACGGTGCTGCTGACCGTCGACCACGCCGACTGGCTCCGCGAGCTCTCCGGCACGTACGACCTGGTGTGGGCCACCACCTGGGAACACGAGGCCAACCGCCATATCGCGCCGCTGCTGGAGCTGCCGCGACTGCCGGTCGTGGAGTTCACCGGCTACCGTCCGCAGCCCGGCGACCCGTGGCTGCCGGCCCGGGAACTCTTCGAGGGCCGCAAATGGGCGCCCCTGCTCCGCTACGCGGCGGGCCGCCCCTTCGCGTGGATCGACGATGTCATACCGCCTCGGCTGGTCCGCCGCGCCCGGCTGCGGCGAGACCGGCTGCTGCTGCCGATCGACCCTGGCCACGGGCTCACCAGGACCCACGTGGATCACCTTCTGGCACACCCGCCGGCGCCACTCTTCCGCCCCCGGCCACGGCGTCGCGGCAGAACTGACGACCCATCAGTATTGAATGTTTCGCGCCCTGGGGCTACGTTCCGCGACACCGCGGGGACACCGGCGCCGCGCCGCCGGAGCCGGCAGACATAGCCGTACGCCCAGACGCAGACGCGGGTGACGACGTCCGGCCGAGCCCGGCAACCGCACAACCGCACCAATCACGGACGAACACAAACGAACGAACGCACGCGAACGAACACGGATGCCTAAGGGGTGGTCGCATGGCCGAGGTCAGCGCAGAGACACGCATCGAGGCGCCCGCCGAGAAGGTCTGGGACCGGCTCACCGACTTCTCCACGTACGGGCAGTGGAACGCCACCCACACCAGCTTCCCCCACGGCGGCCCCGAGACCCTCGCGGTCGCGGCGACGTACCAGGAGAACATGCGGCTCATGGGCTTCCCGGCCGAGGTGACCTGGACGGTCACGGCCTGCGACCCCGCGCGGCTGCTCGTCACCAAGGGCAAGGGCCCGATGGGCGTCAACCTGGCCATGAGCTACGCGCTGACGCCCGACGGGGACGCGACGACCGTCCGGATCGACGGGGAGTTCACCGGGGCGGCGGTCTCGCTCATGGCCGGCAAGCTCAAGGATTCGGCGACCGCGGCGCTCAAGGAATCGCTGCGCAAGCTCGACGGACTCGTGGCCTGACCCCCCGGGGCCACTGCGCGACGGGGCCCCGCGGATGTCCGCGGGGCCCCGTCACCACTCCTGCCGAGTCTCAGGCCGAGCGCTTCAGCCCTCATCGGCGAGGATCAGGTACAGCTTCTTACGCGATTCGTTGATGACCGCGAGCGCCTTCTGGCGCTGCTCGGGACTGCCGGTCTTCCAGACCTGCCCGAAGGCTTCCATCAGCCCGAAGCCGGCCTGCCGGATCTCCTGCATGCCCTCCCAGTCGAGGCCGCGCCCGGCCTCTTCCCACGGAGCCTGCGGCCCCGCGTCGGCCTCGGCGCGCCCCTCCTCGGTGAGCGTGAACAGCTTCTTGCCGCCCTCGCTCTCGCTGGTGATCAGCCCCTCGTCCTCAAGGAGCTGGAGGGTGGGGTAGACCGAGCCGGGGCTCGGCTTCCAGGCGCCGCCGCTGCGTTCGGCGATCTCCTGGATCATCTCGTACCCGTGCATCGGGCGGTCCTTCAGCAGGGCCAGGATCGAGGCGCGTACATCGCCCCGCCGCGCCCGGCCGCGCGATCCGCCGCGCCCTCGGCCGCCGAAACCGGGGCCCCCGAAGGGCGGCCCGAACGACCCGAAGGCCGAACGACGCCCTTCGAAGTCACCGCGCTCTCCCCACTCTCCCCGCTCACGCCGACCGCGCTGGCCGGGTTCGCGGTGCTCGTGTCCATGGTCGTGCTCGTGATGGCGCCTCATGGCGTTTCTCCTATCGTTGATCGGTCGCGATGCGTCAACGATATATCGGGACCTGTCGCATGACAAGTCCCCTTACTGATCCAGAGCGCCGGGGCTCCCTGCCATCGAGCACACGCACCGCCCCGAGCCGGCCTGGTCGTGCGCGGGCCACGGCCTTCCCGCCGCACGCCAGAGCGCCAGTGCCGCAGCACTCTGCCGAGCAGCACCGACCGGGCAGCCCCAGTCGGCCGGCCGAGCCACTTTTCGGGAATTGGCCGTGGCCTGCGCATACGCGGCGCGGCTACCGTCCCTGCCATGCGGATTCGAATCGTCGACGCCTTCACCGACCGCGCCTTCGGCGGCAACCCGGCCGGAGTGCTGCTCTTCGACGCCGGGCCCTTCCCCGACGACGCCTGGCTCCAGCGGGTCGCCGCCGAGGTCAATCTCTCCGAGACGGCCTTCGCCCACCCGCTGCCCGCGGGGTCCGATGCCGACTGGGCGCTGCGCTGGTTCACCCCGGCCACCGAGGTCGACATGTGCGGCCACGCCACACTGGCCACGGCGCATGTCCTGCACACCACTGGCGCCGCCACCGGGACCGTCGGCTTCGCCGCCCGCTGCGGCACCCTCACAGCGACCGCGCGGGACGACGGCGCCATCACCCTGGACTTTCCGACCTCGCCCGTAACGCCGGTCGAGGCGCCCGCCGGGATGTCACAGGCGCTCGGCGCCGAACCGGTCTCGGTCCATGACTCGGGGCCCGACGTCGGCGACCTGCTGGTGGAACTGGCCGACGAGAAGACGGTACGGGCCCTGGCCCCGGACCTGGCGGCGCTCGCCCGGTGCTCGCGGCGCGGTGTCATCGCCACGGCCGCCGCCGAGGACCCCGCCCGCGGCTACGACTTCGTCTCGCGCTGCTTCTTCCCGAACGTGGGCGTCGACGAGGACCCGGTGACCGGCAGCGCGCACACCGTGCTCGCCCCCTTCTGGTCCGCTCGCCTCGGGCGCGCCGAGCTGACCGGCTTCCAGGGGTCCGCCCGCACCGGCCTCGTACGGACCGCGCTGCGCGGCGACCGTACGCTGCTGACCGGCACCGCCGTCACCATCATCGACGGCGAGTTGCTGGCCCGGCCCTGAGAGCCACGAGCCCGAGCCGGGTTCCGCGCCCGAGGCAGGCGGGCGGGCCGTTCCGTACGGCTCGGGTGTTTCCCCCCGGCCCCGATCTCAGGCCGTCGGCAGCCAGCCCACCTTCCCCGCCAGCAGCGCGTACCCGACGAAGGCCACGATGTCGATCAGCGAGTGCGCGGCGACCAGCGGTCCGACCCGTCCCCAACGCCGGTAGAGCAGTACGAAGACGACGCCCATCGCCATGTTTCCGAGCAGTCCGCCGATGCCCTGGTAGAGGTGGTACGAGCCGCGGAGCACCGCGCTGGCCACGAGCGCGGCCATCGGCGTCCAGCCCGTCTGCCCCAGTCGGCGCAGCAGGTAGCCGACGACGATGACCTCTTCCAGTACGGCGTTCTGCACGGCGGAGGCGATCAGCACCGGGATCTTCCACCACACTTCCGGCAGCGACTCCGGCACGACCGTCAGGTTGAAGCCGGCGGCTCGCACGCCGAGGTAGAAGAGCAGTCCGGTGCCGCCGATGGCGGCGGCGACCGCGACTCCCCACCGCAGGTCGAAACCGGGCCGTTGGCGGTCGAACCCGATCGCCCGCAGCCCCACGCCTTCGCGCAGCAGCAGATGCGCGACCAGGAATACGGGCACCAGCGCGGTGGCGATGCCGAAGAGCTGCCAGGCGAGGTCCAGCCAGGGGCGGCCCGGCGCGTGCGAGCCGACGAGCGTGGCCGCCTGGTTCTTCAGCTCGCCGGGCCGGGTGACGGACCCGATGAAGCTGATCAGCGCCGATACGCCGCTGGCGCCGAGCGACAGGGCGAGCACCAGGACCGTCTCGTTGCGCAGGACCCGCCGCGACAGCCCCTGTTCGGGCAGGGAGATCTCCACGTCACGCGCCTCCTGCAGCACACCATGCTCCACTTCCGCCATACCGCTTCACTCGCGCACCATCTCACCAGGGCCGCTCATACGGCGCGGAGACCACGCGCGAGGGGCCGCCGCGGCGCACGGCAGCGCCGTGCCGTCCTTCGAGAAGCCTCGCCCCTGGCCCCGGGACGTCATAGCTTGCCCGATGGCACGGCGCCGGACGACATGGGGGCACGCCGCGCGCCTCACTGGATGAGAGCGCGCCGCGGCCGCGTCAGTCCGCGGTCCCCACCGGCCACGTATGCACCGGCTCCCCCGTCCGCGCCAGCTGGCAGTAGCGGCGCGTGGTGGCCGCGAGGGCGGCGTCCCGTTCCAGCCCCGCCGTCAGTGCCTCGTGGTAGGTGGCGGCCTGCCAGGACGCGCCGTTGATCCGCCGTCGGCAGCGCTCCTCGATGATTCCCAGGTAGCGGTCGCGGTCGGCCGGTTCGACGCCCCAGGCGTCGAGGCCGGTCGCGGCCAGCGGCAGCAGATCCTCGCGGACCAGCTGTACGGCCGGGAGCTGTGCGAGTCCCGCGCCGGCGCCCCGGCCCCGGCGCGGCCAGCGCAGCGCGGCGTCGATGCCGTGCCGGCAGGCGGCTTCGAAGTTGTCCGCCGCCACGGCGAACGGCAGCCGCGTCCACACCGGGCGCGGCTCCTCGGCGAGCGCCCGGACCAGCCCGTAGTAGAAGGCGGCGTTGGCGATGACGTCGGTGACCGTGGGGCCGGCGGGCAGGACGCGGTTCTCGACGCGCAGGTGGGGGACGCCGTCGGCGACGTCGTAGACCGGCCGGTTCCAGCGGTAGACGGTGCCGTTGTGCAGCACGAGTTCCTGGAGGGAGGGGACGCCCCCGGCGTCGAGCACCCGCATCGGGTCCTGGTCGCCGCAGATCGGCAGCAGCGGCGGGAAGTAGCGCACGTTCTCCTCGAAGAGGTCGAACGCGTCGGTGATCCAGCGCTCCCCGAACCAGGTCCGCGGGCGCACGCCCTGGGCCTTCAGCTCCGGCGGGCGGGTGTCGGTGGACTGTACGAACAGGGGCGGGCGGGACTCGCGCCACAGCTCGCGCCCGAAAAGGAAAGGCGAGTTGGCGCCCACAACGATCTGGGCGGCGGCGATCGCCTGCGCGGCGTTCCAGACGGCTGCGAACCGGCCGGGGGTCACCTGGAGATGCAGCTGTACGGACGTACAGGCCGATTCGGGGGCGATGGACCGGGAGGTGCAGGTGAGCCGTTCGACGCCGTCTATGTCGATGGTGAAGTTCTCGCCCCGGGCGGCGACCATCTCGTCGTTGAGCCGCATGTAGCGGTCGACGTCGGAGAGGTTCCCGGGCACCAGGTCCTGGGCGGCGAGGGTGGGCAGGATGCCGATCATCACGATCCCGGCGCCGATTTCCTGGGCTCTTCGGTCGGCGTAGGCCAGCCCCGTGCCCAGCTCTTCCGCGAGCCGGTCGAGAACCCTGCCGCGCAGCCGGTGCGGCACGATGTTCACTTCAAGGTTGAACTGACCGAGCTCGGTCTGGAAATCACGGCTCGCAATGCGCTCCAGTACCTCCGCATTCATCATTCTCGGGGCGCCGTCTGCGCCCGCGAGATTCAGCTCGATCTCCAGCCCCATGAGATTCTTCGGGCGGTCGAAGCACCTGTCTTCCAGCAGCCTCGACAACCCCTCCAGACACTGCCGGAGTTTCCCGCGGTGGCGCTGCCGGTCGGACAGGTCGAACCCGGCGGCCACGACCTTCTCCCCCATCGAAGCGTCCTTCCTCGACTGGGTCGACCACGACGTCAGCCGCTGGTGTCACGTCTGATGATGCCCAGGAATGTGATCGATAACGCTCTCCCGAAACGGGTTACCCGATACGATCTCAACGAATCCCCGTGTCGGCACATTCAGTCGGCATAGCGATGTGTCCCAGGACATCGCACTTTCTCGGTGATAAGCACCGGCACTATCCGGCCTACCGTGCCGGAGGAATAACGCGAGGTGGCGGGCGTGGACCCGGTCACAGAATATCCGATATCGCCTGGAAGGGCGGTCCTGATTACGCCTTGTCAGCAATGCCCGAGACGGCTAGGCGAAACACCATATGAACACCTGTCGTATAAACTTCGCGAACGAGGCAGAGAGTTGGCGCCCCGGCAGTCGGTTCCGGCCCCCCTCTGACCCCGCACGCTGACAGCGCCGTCCGCACCTGCCCAGCACCACCGTGTCTCCTGAGTGAGAGGCGATTCACCATGCCGCTGCATGTACCCCCAGCCCCAGCCCCCGCCCTTCGCAGCGTCCTCGCGGCCCTCGGTTCCCCGACCGCCGTCCGCGCGGCCCGCACCCCGTCGCTGAAGACCCTCCAGGGCCAGCTGACTCCGGAATCCCCGCTTCCGGTGTACGTCCTGGACCAGATCACCCCGCTCGGCGGCCGTCCCCGCACGCGGCTCACGGGCTGGCGGTTCCTCATCCAGGGCGCCGAGCCCAACGCGGCAGCGGCGGCGGCAGCGGAGACGATGCTCACCCCTGACGGCTGGACGTTCTCGCACTTCTTCGAGGGCCCCTACGTCGCCTCGACCGAACGGGCCCTGCGCCAGGCCGAGTCGCTGACGACCGCCTACCAGCCCCGGCTGCTGTCCGTACCCGAGCTCTACATGCTCACGCTCTGGCTGCACGGCGACCCCGTCGCCGACGCGTCGAGCTGCCGGCCGGCCCCCGGCGACCTGCTGGTGCCGCTCGCCCCCGCGCCGCCCGGCATCGCCGCCCACCGTCCGCACCGGGTCGCCGATCTGCTGCCGGTGCTCACCCACCGGCTCACCCCGACACCGCTGCTCGGCTCCCCCGCCTGAACGGGCGTACGGCCGGCCTGTACGAGCGCGCCCCACGTCTTCCGGCCGTGGGGCGCTCCGCTGCGCTCATCGCCGTCCCGGCCGTCACAGCCGTCCATCACGTGGACTAGTCCACAATGACCACCCCGAACCACCCGAAGAGACCGCGTTGTTGGCGGCAACCGTCCTCGTGGGTGACGCGTCTTCCTCTAGCAGAGGAGAGCTCCCGTGAAATCCCTGCGAAATCACGCCCGTAGGGCAACACTGGGACTGACCGACTGAATTGACAACGGGGGGCGGCTTTGAAAACCGCATCGAGCAGCCGCAGCGAACTCAACTCACCGCAGCGAAAGAACCCATCCATGTGCCAGCACCAGCCAGCATGCCCGACAGCCGACTCCGCCGACCGTGAGGCCGCCCATCTTGTGGCGCACCACCCGGAACAGGGCTGGAGCCTGCTGTGCAACGGCGTCCTGCTCTTCGAGGACACCGGTGAGCTGCTGCCGGACGGGCAGATCATCGCCCCGCACCGGCCGCTCGGCACCGAACACGTGATGACCGCCGCCTAGTGCCCCTCCCGGCAGCCTCTGCCCCGCCGCGTCGCCCACCACGGACGACGCTCGCTCCGGGCAATCGCCGCCGGTCACAGCACTGGCGCGGCGCACACACAGCGCGGCAGGGGCCGGCCCGGCGAACTCGCCGAACCGGCCCCGACTCATGAGACGAGCGGCCCCGTCGGTCGACGGTCAGCCGTCGTAGTCCTCCAGCGGCGGGCAGGAGCAGACGAGGTTGCGGTCGCCGAAGGCGCCGTCGATGCGCCGGACCGGCGGCCAGTACTTGTCCGCGGCCGACACTCCGGCCGGGAACACCGCCTCCTCACGGCTGTACGGCCGCTCCCAGTCGCCGGCCAGCGCCGCCGCGGTGTGCGGGGCGTTGCGCAGCGGGTTGTCGTCCTTGCTCCACTCCCCCGAGCCGACCCGCTCGATCTCGGCCCGGATCGCGATCATCGTCTCGCAGAACCGGTCCAGCTCCGCGAGGTCCTCGCTCTCCGTCGGTTCGATCATCAGCGTTCCGGCCACCGGGAACGACATCGTCGGCGCGTGGAAGCCGTAGTCGATGAGGCGCTTGGCGACGTCGTCGACGCTGACGCCGGTCGCCTTGGTCAGCGGCCGCAGATCCACGATGCACTCGTGCGCGACGAGCCCGTTCGGCCCGGTGTAGAGCACCGGGTAGTGCGGCTCCAGGCGCTTGGCGATGTAGTTGGCGCCGAGCACGGCGACCTGGGTGGCGCGCTTGAGGCCCTCGCCGCCCATCAGCCGGACGTACGCCCAGGAGATGGGCAGGATGCCCGCGGAGCCCCACGGAGCGGCGGAGACCGGGCCGACGCCGGTCTCGGGGCCCGCGGTCGGCTGGAGCGGGTGGTTGGGCAGGTACGGGGCGAGGTGCGCGCGCACGCCGACCGGGCCGACGCCGGGGCCGCCGCCGCCGTGCGGGATGCAGAACGTCTTGTGCAGGTTCAGGTGCGAGACGTCGCCGCCGAACCGGCCCGGCTGGGCCACCCCGACGAGGGCGTTGAGGTTGGCGCCGTCCACGTAGACCTGGCCGCCCGCGTCGTGCACGGCCGCGCAGATCTCGCTGATGTGCTCCTCGAAGACGCCGTGCGTGGAGGGGTAGGTGACCATCAGCACGGCCAGCTCACCGCCGTACTGCTCGATCTTGGCGCGCAGGTCGCCGGCGTCCACCTCGCCGTCCTCGCCGGTCTTGACGACGACGACCTTCATGCCCGCCATGACCGCGCTGGCGGCGTTGGTGCCGTGCGCGGAGGAGGGGATGAGGCAGACGGTGCGCTGGGCGTCCCCGTTGGCCCGGTGGTACGCCCGTACGGCCAGCAGTCCGGCCAGCTCGCCCTGCGAGCCGGCGTTCGGCTGGAGCGACACCTTGTCGTAGCCGGTCACCTCGGCGAGGCGCTCCTCCAGCTCGGTGATGAGCGTGGTGTAGCCCTGGGCCTGGTCGACGGGGGCGAAGGGGTGCAGCGCGGCGAACTCGGGCCAGGTCACCGCCTCCATCTCGGTGGTGGCGTTGAGCTTCATGGTGCAGGAGCCGAGCGGGATCATGCCGCGGTCCAGCGCGTAGTCCCGGTCGGCGAGCTTGCGCAGGTAGCGCAGCATCGCGGTCTCGGAACGGTGCCGGCGGAAGACCGGGTGGGCGAGGTACTCGTCCGTGCGCAGCAGCCCCGTGGGGAGCGCGTCGGCGGCCGACGCGTCCAGGTCCTCGACAGCCGACGCGTCCGCGTCGACGCCGAAGGCGGCCCACACGGCGGCCAGCTGGGCGCGGCCGGTGGTCTCGTCGCAGGCGAGCGAGAGGGTGTCGGCGTCGACGAGGCGCAGGTTGACGCCGTTCTCGCGCGCGGCGGCGGCCACGTCGGCGGCGCGGCCGGGCACGCGCGCGGTGAGGGTGTCGAAGTACGCGCCGTGCACGACCTCGACGCCGCCGGAGCGCAGGCCCGCGGCGAGCACGGCGGCGTAGCGGTGCGTACGGCGGGCGATGGCGGCCAGGCCGTCCGGGCCGTGGTAGACGGCGTACATGCCGGCCATGACCGCGAGCAGCACCTGCGCCGTGCAGATGTTGCTGGTGGCCTTCTCGCGGCGGATGTGCTGCTCACGCGTCTGGAGGGCCAGGCGGTATGCCTTGTTGCCGTCCGCGTCCACGGAGACGCCGACGAGGCGGCCGGGGAGGCTGCGCGCGAACTTCTCCCGTACGGCCATGAATCCGGCGTGCGGGCCGCCGAAGCCCATCGGCACGCCGAACCGCTGGGTGGTGCCGACCGCGATGTCCGCGCCGAGCTCGCCGGGCGAGGTGAGCAGGGTGAGGGCCAGCAGGTCGGCGGCGACCGTCACGATCGCGCCGAGCTCGTGCGCCCGCTCGATCACCGGGCGGGGGTCGCGCACGGCGCCGGACGCGCCGGGGTACTGCACCAGCACGCCGAACACGCCGCGGTCGGCGATCTCCTGCGGGATGCCCTCGGAGAGGTCGGCGACGACGACCTCGACCCCGGTGGGCTCGGCCCGGGTCCGTATGACGGCGATGGTCTGCGGCAGCGCGTCGGCGTCGACGAGGAAGACGCCGTCCTTGACCTTGCCGACGCGGCGGGCCAGCGACATGGCCTCGGCGGCCGCGGTGCCCTCGTCGAGCAGCGAGGCGCCGGAGGTGGGCAGCCCGGTCAGGTCGGCGACGACGGTCTGGAAGTTGAGCAGCGCCTCCAGGCGGCCCTGCGAGATCTCCGGCTGGTAGGGCGTGTACGCCGTGTACCAGGCGGGGTTCTCCATGACGTTGCGCAGGATGACGGGCGGCGTGAACGTGCCGTAGTAGCCGAGCCCGATCATCGGGGACAGCACCTGGTTACGGTCGGCGAGCGTGCGCAGCTCGGCGAGGACGTCGGCCTCGCTGCGGGCCTCGGGCAGCCGGAGCGCCTCGGCGCTCTTGATCACATCGGGTACGGCGGCCGCGGTGAGCTCGTCGAGCGAGCCGAATCCGACCTGGGCGAGCATCTTGGCCTGCGCGGCGCTGTCCGGCCCGATATGGCGGTGCTCGAACGGCGTGCCGCGCTCAAGCTCGGAAAGGGGGATGCGGTTGTCGTTCATCTGCGGGGGCCTCCTGGTCGTCGCGACCTGCGAGGGGCACCGTGGCGCGGGTACCCGGACGGCCTCCCCCTCTGTCATCTCAACCTGAGAGCTTCACCGGCCGCCAGGAGCGAACCGGCTTTCACCGTCGGTGAGGAGGGGCTTCGGCGCTGTACCGGTGCGTGGCCCGCCCTGCTTTCCAGAGTGACCTCGTCCGTGCGGTACGTGTGCCTGAGAGATTCCGGGGAGGATTTGCTCCTTCGGCGCCTCCGACGAAGCCTTCGGAGGACTCTCCCGCACGGGGTCTGCAGCCGTCCGCCAGCCTACCAGCGCGATCTGTGGCCGATCCTTCAAGTGGCCAGTTGGCGAAATGTGGCTTTTCGTAGGTCTCGGGCAGTAGTTGTGATCTCCCGGGACCCATTGGAGGACCTCTTGCAGACCGACATCGATCCACGCGGACTCATCGGCCGCAAGGCGTTCGACCGCAACGGCACGAAGATCGGCACGGTGGACGAGGTGTACCTCGACGACGCCACCGGCCGGCCCGAATGGGCCGCCGTGCGCACCGGCCTGTTCAGCCGGGACGCGTTCGTGCCGCTGGAGCCGAGCGACCTCGTCGCGGACACGCTGCGCGTCCCGTACGACCGGGCACTGATCAAGGACGCGCCGGACTTCGGCGTCGGCCGCCACCTCTCCCCCGAGCAGGAGCTCCAGCTGTACCACCACTACGGGCTGGACGCCTCCGCCCCGGGCAGGGCCCCCGCGCCCGCCGCGGACTCCCCCGCCCCGGCTGGGCCGGGCGCCTCCTCGGACCGGGAATTCGGCCGGATCTCGGGCCCCGACGGCTGACCGCCGACGGGCCGCACCAGCGGCAGCGGCTCCCCCGGTTCGAGCGCGGGGTCGTCGACCGGGAAGGTCCGCACCCGGCCCGGCGGGGACCAGGGCGTCTCGAACCGCACGGTGACCCGCCCGACGCCGCTGCCCTGCACCCAGCCGTCCCCGAACTCGGTGTGGCGCACGTCCAGCCCGGGGAGCCAGCGGCGCGGCAAGGGCGCCTCCCGCTCCTCCTCCCCCCCGGCGGGCTCCGATTCCCCGGCTCCGGCCTGCCGCGCCGCTCCGGCCGCCTCGGCGGCACGCGCCGCCTCCTCCCGCTCCTGCTCCGAGCGCGCCGTGGCTGCCTGCGCGAACAGGTCCTCCTGGGTGTAGTCGGCGAGCCCCGTGACGCCGACCCCCAGCAGCCGCACGCCCGCCGTGGTGTCCACCCCCTCGATCAGCCGTGCGGCCGCCTCCCGGACGACTCCCGGATCGTCGGTGGGCCCGCGCAGCGTCTCCGAGCGGGTCAGCGTCGAGAAGTCGTAGCGCCGCACCTTGATCACCACGGTCCGGCCGGACCGCCCGGCGGCCCTCAGCCGCTGCACGCACCGGTCGGCGAGGCGCGTGATCTCCAGCTGCACACGGGTCCGGTCGGTCACGTCCTCCTGGAAGGTGTCCTCCACAGAGACGGATTTCGCGTCCCGCTCGGCGACGACCGGCCGGTCGTCGCGGCCGGTGGCCAGCGCGTACAGCCCAGCGCCGTGCGCCTTTCCCAGCAGACGCACCAGCTCCGCCTCCCCCGCCTCGGCGGTCTCGGCGACCGTGCCGATGCCCGCCCGGCGCAGCGTCTCGGCCGTCGCCGGTCCGACGCCGGGGATCGTCCGCACCGGCATGGGTCCCAGCAGCTCCAGCTCCGTCCCCGGCTCTATGAGGACCAGCCCGTCCGGCTTGGCCGCCTCGGAGGCGATCTTGGCGAGCATCTTGGACCCGGCCAGCCCCACCGACCCGCTGAGCCCCGTCGCCGCCTGGATGTCGCGCCGCAGCCGCTCGCCCACGGCCCGTATGTCCGCCGAGGCGGCCGAGGGCGGGAGCGCGTCGCCCGCCTCCAGGTCCACGAACGCCTCGTCGAGGCTGAGCGGCTCGACGAGCGGCGACAGCTCGCCGAGCAGTTCCATGACCCGTTCACTCACCTGGCGGTACAGCGTGAACCGAGGGGTCAGATAGGCGGCATTGGGACACAGCCGGCGCGCCTGGGCCGTCGCCATCGCCGAGTGCACCCCGAAGACCCGCGCCTCGTACGAAGCCGTGGACACCACCCCGCGCGGCCCGATGCCGCCGACCACGACCGGTTTTCCGCGCAAGCTCGGCTTGGCCGCCTGTTCCGCCGCGGCGAAGAAGGCGTCCATGTCCAGATGCAGGATCGTCGGTGAACCTCTCACACCAACAGATGCTGCCTCACACCACTGACAACGGCCCCGCGGCGCGGCTCCGGAGCATCAAGAGCGGGCGGCAGCGGAACGGCAGCCCCCGTCGGCTCCTGAGCGTCAGACCGCGCGGTTGCGGCGGCGCGCCAGCTCGTCGGCGGGGTTGTGGCCGACGAGGGTCTCCCCGGTGTCCACACGCTCGCCGTGCAGCTGCGCGAGCGCCCCTTCCACGTCCCGCCAGACCACGCCCACAGCGATCCCGAAGACCCCCTGCCCGCCCTTGAGCAGGTCGACGACCTCGTCCGGCGACGTGCACTCGTACACCGTCGCCCCGTCGCTCATCAGCGTCATCTGACCGAGGTCGCCGATGCCGCGCGAGCGCAGGTGTTGTACGGCGGCCCGGATGTTCTGCAGCGACACGCCCGTGTCCAGCAGCCGCTTGACGATCTTCAGCACGACGACGTCGCGGAAGCTGTAGAGGCGCTGGCCGCCCGGCCCGCACACGGACCGCACGGTCGGCTCCACGAGCCCCGTACGCGCCCAGTAGTCCAACTGCCGGTAGGTGATGCCCGCCGCCGCGCACGCGGTCGGCCCGCGGTAGCCGATGGCCTCCGGGGCCGGCTCGGGCGACACCGAGAGCGCCGCCGGGTGTCCGGGCAACGGTTCGGCCGTTCCCCCATGAAGCGGATACGGACCGCCTGCCGCCCTGCCGTCGCCGGTGCTTCTCACGCCGACCCTCCGTCCTTGACCTGCCGTCTCGACGGTAGGCAGTCACCCGGGGTGCGTCAACGATCGCCACACTCGGCACGCCGAGTGATAATCACCCTAAGGGTGGTTTCGCGTATCCGCCCGCGGGGAATGGCTAGCCGGATGCCCTGCGGGGACCCGGTCGGCGGCTCACTGGCTGTTGGTGCCGAAGTCCTCCGGCGAGATCTGGTCGAGGAACTCGCGGAACTTCTCCACCTCGTCCTCCTGCTCATCCGGGATCGCGATGCCGGCGTCGTCCAGCACGCCGTCACTGCCGTAGATCGGCGTCCCGGTGCGCAGCGCCAGCGCTATGGCGTCGGACGGCCTGGCGCTGACCTCCACCCCGCTCGCGAAGACCAGCTCGGCGTAGAACACGCCTTCGCGCAGGTCCGTGATGCGGACCTCCGTCAGCTGCTGGCCGACCGCCTCCAGCACGTCCTTGAAAAGGTCGTGGGTCAGCGGCCTGGCAGGCGCCATGCCCTGCTGGGCGAAGGCAATGGCAGTCGCCTCCCCCGGGCCGATCCAAATGGGGAGGTAGCGGTCGCCTCCCACTTCCCGCAGGAGCACGATCGGCTGGTTGGAGGGCATTTCCACCCGGACACCCACGACATCGAGCTCGTTCACACAGCAACCCTAGGACGTGCCCGGCGGGTTTGGGTAGTCGGGCACCCGCCGGTCGGTGTGGTCACGCCCGCAGCGCGGCCGCTACGAGCGCCGCGTGCAGCCGTACGGACAGTGCGGCCAGCTCCCGCGCGGTGGCCTCCGCATGGGCTCTGGTCTGCGGATTGCGGTGTCTGCGCAACGGCGCGACCACCTGTTCGACCAGCCCGGCCTCGCGTACGGCCGCCGCCTTCATGACGCGCAAATGCCTCGGCTCCAGTCCGAACCGGCCCAGGTCCGCGACGAGCTTGGCGACCGCCACGGCCTCGACGTCGTAGCCGCCGCCGGAATTCGGCTCGATCAGGCCGTACGACTCCCACTCGGCCAGCTCACGCTCGGTGACCCCAGTGGCCCCGAGGAGCTCCTCACGGCCCACCTGGACCGCTGTGGAGCCCTCTGCCTCCAGCTCCGCGGCCCCGTCCAGCAGATCCCTCGGCTGTCCGGGCGCGGGCAGCGGCAGCTGCTCCCCCCGGGCCAGCGCGTCGAGGTACTCCCGGATGACGCGCAGCGGCAGGTAGTGGTCGCGCTGCAGGCGCAGCACGGCCCCGAGCCGCTCCACGTCCTCCTGGCTGAACTTGCGGTACCCGGACGGCGTGCGCTGCGGCTCGACGAGCCCCTCCGCCTCCAAGAAACGGATCTTGGAGACGGTGACCTCGGGAAACTCGTCGCGCAGCAGGGTGAGCACCGTGCCGATGCTCACCAACTGACCGTCCGCGGTGGCGGTGCCGCCTTCGGCACCCCCCGCCGATGTCTGACGCATAGCCCTTCCCCGGCGGGTCAGATGCTCTGCTGGCTCGCGTAGAAGACCAGCCGGTACTTGCCGATCTGCACCTCGTCGCCGTTGGCGAGCGCGGTCGACTCGATCCGCTCCCGGTTGACGTACGTACCGTTCAGGCTGCCGACGTCCGCGACGGTGAAGCCGCCGTCCGGTCCGCGCCGGAACTCCACGTGCCGCCGCGAGACGGTGACGTCGTCGAGGAAGATGTCGCCCTGCGGGTGGCGGCCGGCCGTGGTCAGGTCGCCGTCCAGCAGGAAGCGGCTGCCCGAGTTCGGGCCGCGGCGGACCACCAGCAGCGCCGAGCCCATCGGCAGCGCGTCGACGGCGGCCTGCGCCTCCGGGGAGAGCGACGGGGTCGGCGTCTGACCGGTGGACTCCGACTCGTACGCCTCAAGACCGGAGATGGAGATGGTCGAGGTCGTCTCCGAAGCCCGCTCGGACGACGCGCCACCGCGCAGCGGCGCACCGCAGTTGGAGCAGAACCGGCTGGACTCAGCGTTGCGGTTCCCACACCTCGTGCACACCAAGGCTGTACCTCCACCCGCAGTTGAGGTCGACGGTCCCTGGGAACCTATGCGCCCGGCCGTTTCCTGGCCACCCGGCGCGTCGCCGCCCGGGCCTCCCACCTGGTCCCGGAACAGCGGGCGCTCTTCCTGCGCCTCGGCGCCTTCCACCGGCCGCTGCGCCCGGTGACGGGCAGCACCGCTGCCGGCCTCCTGGCGCGACTTCTTGCCGAACAACTTCGCAAACAAATTCACGGGCGATTCCCCTTGACCGAAACAGACCCGCCCGTGGGGCAGGACAAACCCTCGATGCACACACCATCCGACCCGGACATCATCACAACGTCCGTGGTCAACAGACAGTTTCCACCACGCACCCCCCTCTTGGTGCGCCGACCCCCCGCAACGTCATACCCCGGGCGCACAACCCCCGGGCCGCTACGCCTCACTGCGATGACGACCGAGCGTAGTCAGGCCGCTCAGCCGACCGCAAGGCGTCCACGACGATCTTCTCAGAACGGGTGACGGACGCGGTGGCCTGCTCCTTCTGCAAAGTCTGCACCACGCCGCCCGGAATGTTGAGAGCCGGTTCCAGGTCCTGCGGCTTGCCGATCACCTTGAACCGGTAGGGAGGGGACACTTTCTGACCGTCGATCTCCACCTTGCCGCCCGCATCCGAGAAGTAGGTATCGGCGGCCACACGCGCCCCGTTGATCTGGATCGCCTCCGCACCGGCCGCCCTCAACTCCTGGATGGCGTCGAGGAGCATGTCCGACTGTACGGCCTTCTTGGGGTCGCTCACAGTGAGCTCGATGCCGGGGCCACGCGCCTTCACGGTGCCCGCGAGCACGCCGAGCTGCTGTTCCTTCTGGGCCGTCTGCTTACGGGCCTCAGCGGCCTGGTTCGAGCTGTTCTCCAGCTCCGTGCGCTGGTTCTCCAGGCCCCGCTTCTCGTCCTCCAGCCGCTGGGTGCGGTTGTCGAGCTCGTCCAGGATCCGTACGAGGTCCTCCTGGCGGGCGCCGCGCAGGTTGCTGTTGTCACTGGTGGACCGGACCTGGATGGCGAGCCCCAGCCCGAGCACGCCCAGCAGCAGGGCGACGATCAGCTGGGCCCGCGTCACCCGCGGCGGCCAGAGCCCGGCCCGCAGCCGCTGACGGCCCGTCATGGCAGGAGCCGGGGCCGTCCCTTCGCTCTTCTCCTCGGGCTGCGCCGCCTCGTGAGATTTCGGCGGCTCCTGCCGTTCCTGCGGCTTCCGAGATTCCTGAGATTCCCCCGGCTGCCCGGGCGTGTCGTCGGCGCTCATCGGCGTCACGCCCGGAAGACGTGCCGGCGGATCGCGGCCGCGTTGGAGAAGATCCGGATGCCCAGCACGACCACGACGCCCGTGGACAGCTGCGCCCCGACGCCGAGCTTGTCGCCGAGAAAGACGATCAGCGCGGCCACCACGACGTTGGACAGGAACGACACGACGAAGACCTTGTCGTCGAAGATCCCGTCCAGCATCGCCCGCAGGCCGCCGAAGACCGCGTCCAGCGCCGCGACCACGGCGATCGGCAGGTAGGGCTCGACCACAGTCGGCACGACGGGGCGGACCACGAGTCCGACCACGACTCCCACGACGAGGCCCAATACGGCGATCACGATGTGCCCTTCCCTGTGTCGGTGCCGCTCTTGTCGGCGCCACCGGCTTGCGGTTGTGCGGTACGTACTATCAGGCTCGGCGCGGCCGGCAGCCGCACCTTGTCCTGGGCGGAGATGGTCACGCGGACCCCGTAGTCCTTCTGCAGGACGTGCAGATACATCCCGTCGGCACTGTCCTGGAATCCGCTGCGCAGCCGCTTCCCGTCCCCCACCGCGAGAACGGTGTACGGAGGTACGAGCGGCTTGTTGTCGACCAGTATGGCGTCACCGGCGGCCCGGACGGCCGACAGCGCTGTGAGCCGCTGCCCGTTGACGGCGATGGCCTCCGCGCCGGACTGCCAGAGGCCGTTGACGACGCGCTGCATATCGCGGTCGCGGACCCGGCCCTTATCGGAGAAACCATTGCTCTGGCGCGGGCCGCCGCCGCCCTGGTCGGCTTCCTTGGCGTCGTCGATGACGAGCTTGACGCCCGGACCGTGCACGGGGGTACCGCCCGCGAGGAGCGACACCAGCTCGGCCTTGTCGCCGCCGTGCTGCTTCAGGGCGTCCCGCTGGGTGGCCGCGACGCTGTTGCGGAGCGCGTCGACGCTCGACTTCAGCTTGTCCGCGTCCGACGTCTCCCGCTGGATGCGGTCGATGAGCTGCTCCCGCTCCTTGGCCAGCGTCGGAGCCGATATCCGCGCCTGCGCGGCTCCTACCGTGACCACGACCGCGGCCAGTACGAGTCCGGCGGCGAGCCCCAACTTCGCGCGGAGCGTGCGCGGCAGGCCGCCTTCCCCGTCCGCGCGGCGGCGCGCCGCCGCCTCGGCATAGCCATCGTCCAGGCTGTGGTCCATGACGTTGGTCAGCAGCGACATGGAGGCATCGGGACGCTTGGGCGGCGATGCGCTGCTCCGAGACGGGGGCTGCTGCGACATGCCGCACATCGTCGCACGTCGGTGGCGCCGTCTCCCAACGGCCCCACCGGCGTGCCGGTCCGGGCCCGAGGGGGACGGCGCCACCGCGCCGCGGGCTCAGCGCCCGGCGCTGTCCACGATCGCCGACCACTCGTCGAGCAGCGCCTGGGCCGAGGCGTCGTCCGGTCCTTCGGCCCACAAGTGGGTGACCGCCTCCGCCGGGTCGGGCAGCACCATCACCCAGCGCCCGTCGGCCTCCACGACCCGCACCCCGTCGGTCGTGTCCACGGACCGGTCCCCGGCGGCCTCGACCACATGCCGCATCACGAGCCCCTTGACGGCCCAGGGGGTCGCCAGGTCGCGGCGGAGCACATGCGCCCGCGGGATGCGCGCGTCGATCTGACTGAGCGTGAGCTGCGTACGCGCCACCAGCCCGAGCAGCCGCGCGAACGCCGCCGTGCCGTCGAAGACGCTGCTGAACTCCGGGATGATGAAGCCGCCGCGGCTGTCACCCCCGAAGATCGTCGAGTCCGCGCGGCCCACCCGGGTGAGATCGCCCGGCGACGTCGTCGTCCACTCCACCTGCGTGCCGTGGTACGCGGCCACCTGCTCGGCGATACGCGTGGTGGTGACCGGAAGGGCCACCCGGCCGCTGCGCCGCTCGGCGGCGACCAGGTCGAGCATCACCAGCAGGGCCCGGTCGTCCTCGATGATGCGGCCGCGCTCATCGACGAGCGAGAGCCGCTCGCCCACCGGGTCGAACCGCACGCCGAACGCCGCGCGCGCCGACGCCACGATCTCCCCGAGCCGCACCAGCCCGGAACGGCGGGCGTCGGCGGTCTCGGTCGGCCGCGACTCGTCGAGGCCGGGGTTGATGGTGAACGCGTCGACGCCCAGCCGACCGAGCAGGCTGGGCAGGACAAGCCCCGCGCTGCCGTTCGAAGCGTCCACGACGACCTTGAGCCCGGCCTCGGCGACGCCGGAGGAGTCCACGGCCCGCAGCAGCGAACCGGTGTAGGAGTCGAAGACGCTCGACGGGAAGCGCAGGTCGCCGATCTCGCCGGGAAACGCCCGCCGGTACTCCTGGCGCGCGTACACGCGGTCCAGCTTGCGCTGGCCGCCGGCGGAGAGGTCGGAGCCGCGCTCGTCGAAGAACATGATGTCGACGGAGTCGGGCACCCCCGGCGTCGTACGCACCATGATGCCGCCGGCGCTGCCCCGCGCGGTCTGCTGGCGGGCGACCGGCAGCGGTACGTTCTCCAGGTCCCGTACGTCTATGGCGCTGGCCTGAAGGGCAGAGATCACGGCCCGTTTCAGCGCGCGGGCGCCGCGCGAGTGGTCACGCGCGGTGGTGACCGTCGACCCCTTCTTGAGCGTGGTCGCGTACGCGCCGGCCAGCCGCACCGCGAGCTCCGGGGTGATCTCCACATTGAGGATGCCCGATACACCGCGCGCCCCGAATAGGTGCGCCTGGCCCCGGGACTCCCAGATGACCGAGGTGTTGACGAACGCGCCCGCCTCGATGGTCTTGAACGGGTAGACGCGGACATTGCCCTGGATGATGGACTCCTCGCCCACCAGGCATTCATCGCCGATGACCGCGCCGTCCTCGATACGGGCCGCCCGCATGATGTCCGTGTTCTTGCCGATCACGCAGCCGCGCAGATTGCTCTGCTGCCCGATGTAGACGTTGTCGTGGACGACCGTCTTGTGCAGGAAGGCGCCGCTCTTGACGACCACATTGGAGCCCACCACGGTGTGCTCGCGCATTTCGACGTCCGCTTCGACCTTCGCGTAGTCGCCGATGTAGAGCGGCCCGCGGAGAACGGCGTCCGGATGGACGTCCGCGCCCTCGGCGACCCATACGCCCGGGGAGATCTCGAAGCCGTCGATCTCGACGTCGACCTTGCCTTCGAGCACGTCGGCCTGGGCCTTGACGTAGCTCTCGTGGGTGCCGACGTCCTCCCAGTAGCCCTCGGCGACATAGCCGTAGATCGGCTTGCCCTCCTTCATGAGCTGGGGGAAGACATCGCCCGACCAGTCGACGGGCACATCGGACTCGACGTAGTCGAAGACCTCCGGCTCCATCACATAGATGCCGGTGTTGACGGTGTCGGAGAAGACCTGGCCCCAGGTGGGCTTCTCCAGGAAGCGCTCGACCTTGCCCTCTTCGTCGACGATGGTGATGCCGAATTCCAGCGGATTGGGCACCCGGGTCAGACAGACCGTGACGAGCGCGCCCTTCTCCTTGTGGAATTCGATCAGATCGGTGAGGTCGAAGTCGGTGAGGGCGTCGCCGGAGATGACCAGAAAGGCATCGTCCTTGAGCGCCTCTTCCGCGTTCTTCACGCTCCCTGCGGTGCCGAGTGGCTTTTCCTCGTTCGCGTAGGTGAGCTCCATGCCGAGTTCCTCACCGTCACCGAAGTAGTTCTTGACGAGGGAGGCGAGGAACTGGACAGTCACCACGGTCTCGCTGAGACCGTGCCGCTTGAGCAGGCGCAGCACGTGCTCCATGATGGGCCGGTTTGCCACCGGCAGGAGCGGCTTGGGCATGCTTGAGGTCATGGGGCGAAGGCGCGTGCCCTCGCCGCCGGCCATCACGACGGCCTTCATGTCGGAAGCGTCCTCCTTGAAGAGACGACGGTTTCGCCGACTTCACTCGCCCGGATGGCCCATAAATACCCTTTACAGGCAACCGGCCTCGATGAGGCCAATGACAGGAGCCAAGCTCAGTCGGCCGCGGTGTCCGCCTTCACGAGTCGGCGGACCTGAACCACGTAGAGGATCCCTGCCCACCAGTACAGCGTTGTACCCCATCCGGCGAACGCCCATCCGAAAATAGCAGCGAGTGAGTGCAGCCAGGTAGTTCCTTCACTGAGAAGGAGCAACGGAAAGGCATACATGAGGTTGAAGGTCGCGGCCTTGCCGAGGAAGTTCACCTGGGGCGGCGGATAGCCGTGACGCCGCAGGATCCACACCATGACCAGCAGCATCAGCTCACGGGCCAGCAGGGCACCGGTCAGCCAGTAAGGGAGGATTCCCCGCCAGGTCAGGCCGACCAGCGTGGACAGGATGTAAAGCCGGTCCGCGGCCGGGTCGAGAAGCCGGCCGAGGCTGCTGATCTGGTTCCAGCGCCGGGCGAGCTTCCCGTCTAGGTAGTCGCTCACGCCGCTCAGGGCCAGCACAACCAGCGCCCAGATGTCGTGCTTCGGGCCCCCGAATTCCGGCCAGAGGATCAGCCACAGGAAGATGGGTACGCCGACCAGGCGCGCCATGCTGAGGATGTTCGGGATGGTGAGCACGCGGTCGGTCTGAACGCGCGTCTCCTGGACCTCCACCCGGGGGCCTCCTGTGGGAACGTGCCAACGATGCCTCCTGACCTTACCCGCAGTCATCACGAGAGCGAACAGCGGGGTCGGACAGAACGGCCGAAGGGCCGATTGCGGAACTTCCCCGTGAACGCAAAAATGCCGGTGTCCCAGGCCATAAGGCCCGGGACACCGGCTTAAAAATTGTTCGGCGGCGTCCTACTCTCCCACAGGGTCCCCCCTGCAGTACCATCGGCGCTGAAAGGCTTAGCTTCCGGGTTCGGAATGTAACCGGGCG
>NZ_JBFAIV010000028.1:0-122517 GCF_040654875.1 Streptomyces sp. NPDC050610
TTGACGTCGAAGCGGCGGGAGGGGAAGCGGCCGAAACCGGTGGTCTTGCCGCACCGGATGTTGTCTTCGACTGTGGCGTGTCCGCGGTGGCGGACCTCCAGGAACTGGGCCGGGCCGGAGGCGAACGGGGCGTCGGTGAGGAACACCTGATGCCGCATGCCCTCGTCCCGGTCGAAGAGCGAGAGCTGGGCTCCGGGGTGGGGGCGTTCGCGGCGGACGATGATGCGGGTGCCGGCCGGGTAGCCGGCAAGGTCGGTCATGCCGGTCGGCTCGGCGGCCTCGGCGGACTCGCGGAGGGGGCCGTCCTGGTCCAGGGCGGGGTGCCAGACCTGGTCGGGCAGGGCGCGGATCGCGCGGCGGACCGGCTCGGTGACCGCGTATCCGACCGAGAAGAAGGTGCGGATTCCGCGTGTGCGCAGATTTCGGACGTGGGTGAGGAAGACCTTCGCGGATCCGGCACTGTCGGTGCGGACGAGGATGTCAGTGCCGTGCCGGTGGGCGTCGGGGATCTGCGCGAGAGCGTCGTCCAGAACCGCGATATGGTCCGCGGCCGTGTTGGTTCCGGCGTTCCCGGGCCGCAGCCGCCCGGACAGGCCCTCGCCGGTGTTGGCCAGGAAACACACCAGAGGATGGAAACCGAAGCCGCCTTTGTAGGTGGGTACGGCCGCCTCCTTCTCGGAGTGGCAGGTGATCAATGTGGCGTCGATGTCCAGGACCAGGCCGGGTAGTTCCTGTCCGCCGGCTTTCGCCGGCGGTATGCCGCAGCGGGTCTCGGATGCCTGCAGCCAGGCCACTTCCCGGGCCTGGGCGCGGGCCGAGCGCAGGCGGTCCAGCATGCGTTCGTCGACGCTGGCCAATAGTCGCCAGGCAGTCGGCGTCGAGGCGACCGGGCCGAACACCTCGCCCTGGTCACGCAGGACGGCCAGCTCCGTGATGGTGTCGCCGCCGTCAGCGAGCATCACCGCGAGGTCGGTCGCGATCCGGCCCGGGTCATGGCCGGTGCCGCGTGGCCGAAGCGGTCTCAACACAGTGGAGTACGCGCTGGTCAGCCCGGTGACATCGGCGAGATCGGCCAGCAACCGTGCCCCGGCATGCCCGACCACCCCGCACCATCGGCGGAGACATGAAGCCTGGGACGAGAACCGATACCCTGCACGCAGAAAGTGCCTTCCACCTGGACCGACAGAACCCCTCGACAAGGTTCATCGTCCCAGCTCAGAAGGCACTTTCGCGTTACCGCCCATGATTCGGACGGACCCCAACTGAAACGCCGAGGTTAAGGGTCGGACTACTGGCAGGGTCGAGCCCTCTTGGCTAGCCGCAGCGACCAGGCTGCGTCACACTGGAGATTCCGACTTTTTCCAACAATTCGGAGAGGAGTACGGTTTCCACTAGAGTGCCTTCGAAGCCAGACCGTTTGAGCTCATCCGACAATCTCTTCGCTTCTTGAATTGATGTGCCGAAGGCTGCCCGGAAGGACTTCAGTAGTGCTCCCCCGTGCGCTGCGGCATCGACGCGTCTCAGACAATGGGGTCCATGCTGCTCCAGGATCGCGTTCCGTACTCTTGATGGTGCCCAGCCCTCATCCGAGTCGTGCGAGATTCCGCACGTGTTGCAATCCCACTCGACTTCCCAGCCGAGGCGCCCGTTGTTGGCGGTTTGAACCAGCCACTCCGTGCCGACCCCGCCGCAATCGCGGCACGGTCCGGGTAGCCGGGCTGCCTGTTCTGTCATTACCAGCCCCTGACCGACATATAGCGGTCGACGATGCCGTAAAATCGCCCGGATGTCCCGGAGCCGTCGCGTGGATGACGGTTGGTGAGACCGCGTGCGAACCAACGGTGATGCAGTTCTTCATGGACCACCGTAGTGCGAAGGAGTGCCCGACTCGCAAAGCGCTTGAATCCAATTTGCGTTCCTACGTTAGGCATCGCCATGCCGGAGTTGACCCCGTAACTGTAAACGGGGTGGTGGGTGAGATTTAGGTCCGGGAAATCTTCCATGATGATTGCATCAATGGCGCGATTTCTGGATGCTGTCGTCTTTCCGGTGGCGTTACTGAGCTCTTCGCTGCTCTTCCAAACGTTCCCGTTTCCCATCTCTTCGGCGAGGCCGCCGCAATTGTGAACCAGGACCGGCGTCTCGCCCGCCAGCACATAGTACGTGTGCTACGCGGACCCCTCTACCTGCTTTTTCGCAGGTCAAGCGCAGTTTGTTGGTCCGGTGAAGTGCGTGGGCGTTCGTGGTTGTGCGGGGTTGTTGCCGTCGCTACTGCCGTCAGACGGTTCAGCCCAGGTACGGCTTTTCGCGCTGTTCCAGGAAGTGTTGGAGCCTGAGTCGTTGGGTGTGGTGCATCGGCAGCTGCTCGATCTCTTCCGGCGGCACGAACCGGAGCTCGGTGGACTCGTCGGAAATCTCCAGCCGGCCGCCGGTGATGCGGGCGGTGAAGCAGACGTTGAACTGGCGGCGGACCTCGCCGTCGGTGTAGGCGATGATGTGTTCCGGGTCGGTGTAGGTGCCGACCAGGCCGGTGATCTCGACGTCGAGGCCGGTCTCCTCTTTGACCTCGCGGACGACTGTGCCTGGCAGGGAGTCGGCGAGGTCCATGCCGCCACCGGGCAGGGCCTACAGGTCGTTGTCGCGGCGGCGCTGGAGGAGGATGCGCCCGTGGTCGTCACTGACGACGGCGGAAGCGGCGACGACCATGCTGTTCGGCTTGGGCGCGTTGGGGTCGTCGTAGTACTCGGTGCGGGCCACGGTCAGTCTTCCTCTCGTACGGGGGTTGCGGTCGCCCACACGGCGTCGAAGCTGTCGGCGTAGGTGTCGAACATGCCGCTCTCCTGGTGTCGGCGAAGGTGCCACACGGGGGCTGCGTAGGCGTTGACGCCCCAGATGTGTGCGTTGACGAGTTGCTGGTCGTCGGCCCGGTAGAGGGAGTTGTAGAGCGTGGTGCCGTGGGTGCGGACTTCGATGCCGGGGGTGTCGGCAAGCGGCTTGTAGTGCATGAGCGCGAGGCGGCAGCGGGATTCGTAGAGCGCGACCAGTTCGGGGCTGATGGCGCGGGCGGGGCGGGCCTGGCGGAGCGCCGGCCAGAGTGCGTGCACGTCTTCTCCCAGGGCCTTGGCCGCCTGGAGAGCGGTGGCACGACGTGGGATACGCCCGAGGTCCACCCAGCGCTCGACCGACTTGGGGTCGACCTCGACCTGCTGAGCGAGTGCGGCGTACGTCCAGCCTCCCGCCGCCATGACGGCTCGTAGTCTCTCGTTCGGCACAAGTCTCCCCTTCGTCTCAGGACGGCACTAGAAGATCACGGAGAAGATCGCCGCCAGCAACCGTGGCGTCCCCGTCCCGTCTGCGCAGGGCAGCGTGGCCGCGTACCTGACGTACTGGCTCGACGCTGTCGCCGTCTACCAGCTCCGCGAGAACACCCACACCCGCTACACCGCCGTCACCCGGCTCTATCTCATCCCCGGCCTCGGACGGAAGAAGCTCGCCAAGCTCACCGCCAAGGACGTACGCACCTGGCTCAACCAGCTCCGCACCACCTGCCAGTGCTGCACCCGCGGCCTCGACACCGCCCGCGACGAGCCCCTCTGCTGCGCTGTCGGAAAGTGCTGCTCCAAGCGGCTCTCGTCGCTGACCTTGTCCTACGTGCACTCCGTCCTCAAGTCCGCCCTGGAGCACGCGGTACGGGAGGAGGAGATCCCGCGCAACGTCGCCCGCAACGTCCGCACCGGCACCCCCCGCCCCCGCCGCTTCGGACCCCTCACCGCCGACGAAGCCCGCCAGTTCCTTGCCGCCGTGCGCGGACACCGGCTCCACGCTCTGTTCGAACTCGCCCTCCACACAGGGCTCCGCAAGGGCGAACTCCTCGGACTGCGCTGGGAAGACCTCGACCTCACCGGCGGAACCGCCAGCATCCGCCGCACCCTCCAACGCACCACCTCCAACGGCCTGACCGCCCTCCCCACCAAGACCAAGAGCTCCGAACGCCGCATCGCCCTGTCCACGCCGTGCCAGCGTTCCCTCGAACAGCACCACGACCGGCAGCGCACGGAACGCGAGGCAGCGGGGACAGCCTGGAAGGACAGCGGCTACGTATTCACCCGTCCCGACGGTGCCCCGATCGAAGGGGCCACCCTCACCCGGCACTTCAACACCCTGCTCGGCCAGGCCGGGCTCCGCCGCATCCGGTTCCACGATCTCCGACACTCGGCGGCCACCCTCCTCCTGGAACAAGGAGGGGAACTCGTGGTGATCAAGGAGCTGTTGGGTCACGCCCACATCGGCGTCACCGCCACCGTGTACGCCCACGTCCGGCTCCGCCTCCAGCGCGACGCCATCGACCTCCTCGGCCACGCCCTCCGCAACCCCGCCGAGATCACCGGCAAGCCCGAAGACGACGGCGACGGACCGCCCCTCTGTGCCGCACCTGTCCGCTGACGTTGCCGTCAACTACTGCCGTCAGACGCTCCAGAGGCCCCACCGGAAATAGATCCGGTGGGGCCTCTACCGAGCTATTGGCGAGAATATTCGTCAGTCACCATCAAGCATCTTTTCGACTGCCGCCTTGATTGCTTCCAACGCCCCATCATCCACTGTGAGTGGCGCTGCGAGCGTTTCGACCCAGTGCCGCATTTCGGCCTCGGTTAGGTCTCGCCAACGCGGATACATAGCAGCTCTGTGTGCAATGATCCGCCAGCGATGCTGGTGCTGCGAGAGTCGATACCAGTCAGCCTGTTTCTGCGCTCGTCCTGGCGTTGAGCTCGAACGCAATCCCGAGATCAGACCTTCGCGAAGGCGATTCAGTGCCGACGCATAGACCGGACTCCCGTTGAGCACGTCCGTGTCATCGGAGAGCTCAAATTTGAGCTCCATACCGGCACGGAGCAGCATCTCCACCTGGGCAAAGTTGTCGAACTCGACCAGTTCTGACATCAGAAGGGGTTCCTTCCGTGGAAGAGAACGTTCCCCGCCGGGATCTTCAACGAGCCTCTCGTAATCAGCTCATTTGGCTGAGATCCCGGCCCAAGCTCGACACCTTCAGGCATTCGGAAGGCGAACATGTAGTCAGCCTTTCCTGCATACATCGGGTTACCAATGAAGATGTTCTGTTCGATCTCTGCCGGGCTTCCAATTTCCTGGGTCACATGGACCTTTCCGGCGGAGTTGGCGCCAATCCTGAGACTGCCGCCATCGGCCAAAATCCCACTGTGCCCTCCCTCGCTCGTGTAGTGGAAGTAGACATTGTCATCGAGATTATCGACAACGTTCCCGACGTCATGAGTCGCCGCATTATTGCAGTTGTGAACGAGTACCGGGGTGGTCCCGGCCAGCACATAGTACGTGTGGACAATCTCAACCGTGAGGTTGTGGACCGTCGCGTTCTGCGTCCATGCCTGGACCGCTGTGACCTGGACCCAGGTGCCGGCGCTGGTCCGGAGCCATTGGCCGGGCTTCAGGTCGCCGGCGTCGACCCATTTCTTCAGGTCGGGGACCCAGAAGGGGTGGCCTTCCGTGGCGATGAGCGCTCCGGTGGTGGCGTGGTCGTCGCCGCTGACTGTCAGTTTGACGAGGTCCTTGCTGCCGTTGCCGATGATGGTGGCGACGACGGGTTCGGGCTTGGACTCGCCGGTTTCCGGGTCGGTGGCCAGGACCTTGTCGCCGGTCTTGATCTGCTCGATGGGCTTGCGGCTGCCATCGGCCATGAGCACGGTCGTGCCGGGGACGAAACTGTTGGCCTCACAGCTCTGCGGCTGTGCTGCCTCCTTCGCCTGCTCCTTGACCTCTTCCTTGACTTCCTTCTTGATCTCTTGCTTGATGCTCTGCGAACCCTGTGGTTTCGCCTGTTTCGGCTTCGGGTTCGGTTTGGGTCTCGGCTGCGGTTTGGGGCGTGGTCTGGGCCGTTGCTTCGGGGCCTCGCGGTATTTGGCTGCGCGTTTGGGCGCCGCCTTGGCGGCCACGCGCTGTCTGGCCTTGGCCGCGGCCTTCGCTGCCGCCTTTCTGGCCGCTTCAGCCCTGGCCTTGGCGGCGGCGGCCTGCGCCGCCTTCTTCTTCAGGGCCTCGGCGGCGGCGCGCTTGGCTGCCTCGGCAGCGGCACGCCGTTTGGCGAGGGCGATGGCGGCGCGTTTGGCGGCCTCCCGGGCAGCGGCGATTGCCGCGCGACGGGCCGCTTCCCGTGCTGCCGCGCGGATCGCGACCTGGAGGGCGACGCGGGCGGCGATAGCGATCAGGATGGGGAAGAACTCGCCGTCGGGGTCGGCCTCCGTCGCCGGTGCGTTGTTCGCGTAGGCGTACGGGTTCATCTGCTGCGGAATCCCGAAGTCGATGACCGGGTCCACCGAGACGAAGCGACCGGTGAGCGGGTCGTACTCGCGAGCGCCGAGTTGGGTGAGCCCGGTGTTGTCGTCGGTTCGGCCGCCGACGAAGCCCCGTTTCCCCGGCCAGAGGCTGGGTTTGGCCCCCCGCGCCTCGCCGAAGGGGGCCAGCAGACGTCGCTGGACCGGCAGGCCTTCCTGGTCCAGGCCCACCGAGCTGTAGGCGCTCCCGTGGTGATCCGTGAGGAGCAGGTTCAGCTTGCCTTCGCCCTTGGTCCCGTCGCCGTCCTCCGCCGTGCGGACGGTGGTGGCGCCGCCCGGGTGCTCGTAGTAGCGGGTGGCCGAGAGCTTGCCCGCGGCGTCGACGGTCAGTTCGCCGTCGCCGAGGTAGAGCGTGGCCTCGCCGTCTGCCGCGCGGTGGATGAGCCGGTTGCCCTCCGCGTCGTAGAGGTTCTCGGTGCCCTTTCCGTCTTCGGTGATCTTCGCGAGGTTGCCCTCCGCGTCATAGGACAGCGTCTGTACCTTCCCGCCGACCTGGCGGGTAGTCGTGTTGCCGGCGGAGTCATAGGCGTAGGTGCTGACCGAGGTGCCGCTGGGGCCCTTGCTCTCCACCTTCGTCAGCGCCCGGGGCTGGTCCTTACCGGGCCCCGGATAGGCGTACGTGCGCGTGACGTCCTTGCCGCTGTCGCCCGTCGTGTCGTGCTCGACGAGTTTCGTACGATTGCCGACCGCGTCGTAGGTGTAGGACTGCCAGTAGGCCTGCGGACCGCCGACCGTCTCCTTGGATGGGTCCGCTTGGCAGCCGTCAGTGGCGGTCCAGGCGCCGGTCATCCGCCGCAGCGCGTCGTAGGCGAAGCACTGGACGTCGCTCTGGCCGCCGTCGGGCATGGCCGTACCCGGAGCCCGAGCGATCCTGGTGACGTTTCCGGCCGGGTCGTAGCCGTAGGTGATGTCGTCGATCCGGCCGCCGGAAGCCTCCTTGCTGTCCCGGTCGTGCACGGTCCGGCTCAAACGGCGGGTGTGCTCGTCGTAGAACGACGTCGAGTACACCTTCCGGCCCTGGACGCCCGCCTCGCTGCGCAGCAGTTCACCGGTGGCGGAGTATTGGAGATTGGAGGCGTAGACCGTCATTCCGGCCAGCGTCACCGGCAGACCGTCGCTGTTATAGCGGGTGACGAGACGTTCCTTCTTGAGCGGGCCGACGGCCGGGAACTGCGTCCACTCCGGCAGGCCGGTGTTGGGCGCGTAACCGTGTGCGTATGTGTACGTGCCGGCGAGCTTGCCTTCGGAAGCGGGGATCACCAGACGGGAACCGGTCGGCTGGTAGGCCTGGTTGTAATCAGTGACCTCGTTGCGGTACTCCTGCCCGCCGCTGTGACGAACGGAAGCGGCCGGCAGGCCCTTCAGGACGCTGTCGTACGTCCACTCGGCGAGCTTGGGCCCGTCGGGTCCGCCTTCGCGGAGCGAGGTGGGGCGGTCGAGCGCGTCGTAGGTCTTCGAGACCTTCTTGCCCCGCGCGTCCGTCACGGTGACGGGACGGTCGTCCTGGTCGTAGGTCGCGGTCGTCGTGCCCTTGTCGGGGTCGGACGCCTTGATCTGGCGGCCGCGAGCGTCGTACTCGAACGTCCACTGGTTGCCGTCGGGGTCCGTGACCTTGGTCAGCTGGCCTTTCCGGTTGTAGCCATACGCGGTGTCGTTGTACTTCGTGCGCTCTTCGTCGAGGTATTCGCGAAGCTTGGTACGCCGGCCGTCGCTGTCAGTGAAGATCGTCCTGACGGTGTCGCCCTTGGGCGGGAAGACCGTGGTCTCGTTGCCCTGGTACTCGGCCGTCGTCGTCTGCTGCTCGTCGCCGTAGCGGCGGGTGACCTCCTTGACCTGACGATCCTGGCCGTCGTAGGTGACGACGGACTGGTGCGGCACCTTGTTGTCGGCGACGATCAGAAGGTTTTCGCTGACGTCGCCCTCGGCGAAGTAGGCGTCATTGCTCTTGACCGTCCGCCCGTGGGTGTCCTGGACGGTGTCGCTGATGATGCGCCCGCCACCGATCCCAGGGTGCTGGTTCTGACGCTCGTGGAGCATGCCGTCGTAGATCTCCACCGCTGTCGAGTACGAGCCGTTCTCGCTCAGCGACCGGGTGACGACCGTGGTCGGCGCGGTCTTGGTGACCTTGTAGTCGAACTCGGCGCCAGGGGACTGGCCGGCGGACTTGTCACGGTTGACGTCCCACAGCTTGGTCAGCCTGCCGAGCCCGTCGTACGCCATGTCCTTCCGGCGGTCGTTGGTGTCGACCACGGCGGTCGTGGTGCCGCGGGCCGGGTCGGCGTAGGTGGTCTCCGTGTGTCCGAGGGGATTGGTGATCACGACCTTGGTCGGGTTGGCCCCCGTGACGGGCGAGTACGCGGTCGTGGTCTTGTTGCCATCGACGTCCCAGCTCGCGGTCGGGCGCCCATGCATGTCGTAATCGCTGCGCTCGGCGGTCTGATAGCCCTTGCCGTCGCCCGTCATCTCCTCGACGGACGTGACATCGCCACGCGTGGGCGCATCGCCGAGGCCCTTGCCGTCGTAGTAGGTGCGAGTGTCGGAGACGACCGATCCGCCTTCGGCGCCACAGGGGCCGGTTGTGGTCTTTTCCTGCGCCTCCAGATCCAGAATCCACTTGCCGGTGTTGCGGGCGTAGGTGAGCGTCGTGCACGCATCGTCGTCCGGGTCATCGATATTCCCGAGATCGTGTGTTCGCGTCGGGAGCCCGTACTCGTCGTAGGCCGTCGTCTCCTTGCTGCGCAACCATTTGCCGTCGCTCTGCCGCTCACGCTCCTCGTTGCTCACGGGGTGACTCATGCGGGCCTGAAGTGCGGTGGTCCCGGCCCGAGCCCGGCCGGCGGTGACGGTCGAGGTCGACGTCAGCTTGGTCGCGGACTGCACCGCGCCGTCTTCGTCCGCGTAGGTGACCTTCTCCCTGAGCTGCCCGCTGAACTGGGGCAGGTCGGGCGCCTTGCCACCCTCGGAGTCGGTCAACTCGGCGCTGCGCCTCTTGCCGTCGGGCAGCGGGTCACCGTCGAGGCCCTGATAGTAGAGGGACTCGGTCATCGACCGCTTGCCGTCGCCTTGGCGGCCGACCAGTTCACGGACCTTGGCGTAGCCGCGGTACTGGTTCCAGGTGCGTTCCTTGGGCTCCGTGAGCTCACCGTCGTCCCAGGCCCAGCCCGGTGCGCCCACATACTGGTATGACGTCACCTTGGGGAGTGCGTCGGTGACGTTGTCCTCCTCGCGCACCTCGGTCACCACGTACTTGTGGAACCAGTCCAGGACGGGCTTGCTCTCCCCCGGAGGCGTCCAGTACGTCGGGTAGCAGCGCATGCCATTGTCGTGCGGCGTGGGAAGTTTCACCTGCCCCGGCATGGTCGAGCACTCGCCCGGGGAGTACGTGACACCGACGGTCGAGCCGTGCTCGGTGTCGACCGCGTTGACGCGGTAACGGGTGAATGGCGGGATGCCCTCGTAGCCGTCGACGCGGTTGTCCATCATCTCGCCGCGGAACGTCACCGACGGGAGCGTGGTATCCGTGCCCCCGGTGTGGCCGGTGCGGGTGATGGACGCCAGCCATAGGGCCGGACTCGTGGCGTCAGTGTTCGGGAACTGGTGGGTGAGCTGGTAGGTGTCGGCCCTGGCGTACGCGTCACCGGCCAGCGCTTCGGTCTCGATCTTCACCAGTCGCTTGGTGGACCAGAAGCTCGGCGCCGGCTTGTCGCACTTCCCCTTGCCCTCGCACTTGAGGTCGAAGGGGACATCGGGCCAGTTCTTGGCATTCTCCTTGGTGAGCTTGCCCGGCGCGCAGTCGAAGTCCTTCGACCCCACGCAGCGCTCGGCGGTGACGAAATGGACGCGCGCGGCGGCCTTCGAGGAGAAGAGGGAATCGGCACGCTGACCGTAGTCGATGCGGGTGAGATAGCCACCACGGTCGTACGCGGCGGGCTTGTCCGCCTTACCGAGTCGGCCGTAGGAGTTGGTTTCCTTCTCCCACCACAGACTCATGACGTCGCCATGCGGGTCGACGACGTAGTCGAGGTTCCAGCGCCAGGCTTGAGAGCAGGAGGATTTGTCGAAGCTGTCGGCGTGGCAGGGCTCGCCGGGGTGGTTGCCGAAGACGGGCACGGTGAAGGCCGAGTTGGTCTCGGGCCTGCCCTCGGTCCAGCCCGGCAGGCGGTTCAATCCGAACCAGTACTGCGTGCCGTCCTTGGTGGTGAGCACCCAGTGCTCACCGTCGTTGTCGCCGTTGGCGGCTCCCTTCTTCAGTTCGATGCGGGCGCCGTCGTCGTCGGCGAGCTTCCACTCGCCGCTCTTGTCGTCCCGGACGAGTTCGTTGCTGGCACCGTCGAGGGAGAGGGTGAGGCTGTCACCGAACCAGCACAGGTCGCCGGTCTTGGTCTTGTTATTCGCGCCATTGGCCATGTCCTGGCTGCAGGACTTGTAGCGGCGCTCAACGTAGCCCGGGTGATAGTCCCAGCCTTCCCCGACCCATGACGCCTGGTTGTTCGTCGAGGCGGTACGGCCGTCAATGGCCTGCGAGGAGTAACCGAGCTTGATCTCGGGCTCGGCCCCGCCGGGCGCTTCGGGGGTGTCGATGGGATGGTTCCATGAGAATCCGCCGGTGTGACCGCCCGCGGCCCAGGAACCGGAGGGGGCCAGCGAGGACGCGCCGTAGTTCCCTGTGGGGCTTGACGCCTCGGACGCCGCCGCGAGCATGGCGGGTGCGCCGGCCGCCAGTGCGACACGGGCGGTCAGACGCTGTTTCTTACGGTCGTTCTCACTCTTCAGCGGGGTACCGGCGGAGCACTCTGCCCGTTCCGGCTTCGTGAGGGCGCAGTCGGGAAGCTGCACCAGCCGCAGCCGTGCGCCCCAGTCTCCACCGAAGCGTTGCGCGAAGGAGGAATAATCGAGTTCGACGTCGATCTGATGTGGTGGTCCGCGCTCCCCCCGCGCCGACAGGGACCTGCTCGGCTTGGCTCCGGGGTTCTGACCAGCGGGCGGCTCGGTTCCGCTTGCCGTGAGTTTCACCACCGGTCCCGGGGACTCCAGTCCGTTCAGAACCTTCTCGTCGAGCATCTCGACGTCTACGGCTCCAGGCCGGGTTGATTCCTCCCCCGCCTCCTCCGCAGGAGGCGGCGTCGCGGACTTGACATATACCGGCAGTTCACCGGCTTTCACGGGCTTGCTCTCACCGATACGGTCCGCGAGTGATGAGCCTCCGGGCGGCTTCGGCGCGAGAGCCACCTGTGCGCGCCCGCTGGGCAGCCGCGTGCTTCCAGGCACTGCCCACGACTTGGCCGCACCATTCCTCTTCGGCCCGTCCTTCCGGCTGAATTCATGGCCTTTGACAGGCTTTTCTTGCTGTAGCTCGATCAGTTGCGGCTTGGTTTGCTCGGCCGCCGCTGGAACCGAGGTCCCCAGCAGCGTGCCCAAGAGGGACAGGAAGACGACGGCGACAGTGGGTCTCCACCGTCGCCGTAACGCCCACCAGTCGCCTGGTGCGATCACGTCTGTGAACTCCTATGCCGAGAGGGCCAGGGTGAAAGAACACAAGCGGAAGGCGCCCCCTCACCAACCCCCCGATGTATCAGATCAGTAAAGCTTTCCACCGGGCATATGCCAAGATCCCCTCAAGTTCCACCCAACGTCTCACCTCAGACTTGTCTCCGCTCTGGAAGGAAAGCTCGTGAAGCGCCCAACCGGCCGCTCTCGGCCATCCCGTCCGAAAAGACCTGGCCCCTTCCGAACAGCCCTAATCTCAACCGTCCTTGTGGGCGTCTCCACCTTGGTCGCCGCCCCGTTAGGGGCGTCCGTCTTGGCCGCCGACCGCTCCACTGCCGCCGCTCAGGACGCGCGTACGGAGCAGGGGGCTTCGGCCGAGGCCCGACGGACTGGAGCGCCCGTCGAGGTCACCGGTCTGCGCACCGAGACGCAGGAGGTGGTGGCCAACCCGTCCGGTACGTTCACGCTCACCCAGTACGCCCAGCCGGTGCGAGCCCGCAAGAACGGCCAATTGGTGCCTGTCGATGCCAACTTGCTGCGCGTCGGCGACCGCATCGCCCCGAAGGCCACCACCCTTGACGTCACCATCTCTCCCGGCGGCGACACCACGCTCGCCACTCTTACGGAACAGGGACGCCGACTGTCCATCCAGTGGCCCAAACCCCTCCCCGTGCCCGCACTTGAGGCCAACGAGGCCACCTACCCCGAGGTCTTTCCCGGAGTAGATCTGAAGGTCCGCGCGACAACCGAGACCATCGCCCAGGTTCTCGTCGTCAAGAACGCCGAGGCCGCCAAGAATTCCGAACTCCAGCGTCTTCAGCTCGGCCTGGAGACCGAAGGACTGCGGCTGGATGTCAACGAGACGCTGGGCACCGTACGCGCGCTCAACCCTGCCGGCCAGGAACTCTTCACCTCGTCCACTCCACGCATGTGGGATTCCTCGGTGAGGCCGGAGGACCAGCGTTCCGCAGCGGCCCCCGCAGCTGGGCCGGCAACTGCCCCACGTCCGGCATCATCCGGAAGCACCGGCTCCTTGGCCTCCGGCGATCTCGAACCGGGGGTCAAGCATGCGAACGTCGGCCTCTCCTATGCCGACGGGAAGCTGATCTTGACGCCTGACCAATCGGTTCTCAACGGTAAAGACACTACCTACCCGGTCTACATAGACCCGAAGTTCGGAGGAAAGCGTCAGGCATGGGCCATCGCCTACAAGCCCGCCCCGAACTCGTCTTTCTGGAATGGCACCGGCTGGGGCGGCAAGGGGAAGAGCACTTCCGAGGCACGCATCGGGCACGAAGGCGAAACCGGCGGCACCGCCCGCTCCTTCTTCCGCATGAACTCCAAGGGACTGGCCGGTACCGAGGTCATCAACGCCCAGTTCAACATTGTCAACACCCACTCATGGTCCTGCAGCGCCCGCCCTGTGGAGATCTGGGACACCGGCAGCATCTCCTCGGCCACCACCTGGAACAACCAGCCCTCCTGGACACGAAAGATTCAGACTCTGAACTTCGCCCACGGCAATGACCATGTCGGCTGTTCCGACAAAGGCGTGGACTTCGACGTCACCTCGATGGCCAAGGACGCCGCCCGGAAGGGCTGGCCGGACATGACCGTCGGCCTGCGGGCCAGCAATGAGTCGAACGTCTACGACTGGAAGAAATTCAGCAGTGACCCAAAGCTGATCGTCGAGTACAACCACGCCCCCGACAACCCCAGGGACTACGGCAGCAATCCCTCCGTCGCTTGCGCGGCCAGTCCCACGCCCCAGGTCGGCAACACTGATCTCCAGCTCTTCGCAAAGATCTCAGACCGCGACGGCGGCACGCTCAAGGCCCGCTTCAACATGTGGGTCAAGGACGGTGACCCGGCGGTCTTCAACCAGACCATCCCCGTCACGAGCGGCAGTATCGCCAAGGTATCCGTGCCCAAGAGCACGTTGAAGGACGGCACCACGTATCAATGGCAGGTACGGGCGGACGACGGCCGCGCCACATCGTCATGGGTCCCAAGCACGCCCTGCCGATTCACCGTCGACAAGTCCCGCCCCAGTACCCCGCCCGTAGCCGAATCCAAAGAGTTCCCCAATGGCGACGACGGCGCCCAGGGCGCACCCGCCCGTACCAAAGGCACCTTCACCCTTCGCAGCGGCGACGTGAAAGACGTGGTGAAGTACGTCTATGATTTCGACCGCAAGTATCCGACCACCGTGGCCAAGCCCACCTCCCATGGCGGCTCCGTCGAGCTCTCCTTCACACCGCCAAACGCCGGGCCCCATATTCTCTACGCGTACAGCGAGGACGCCGCCGGAAACCGTTCCGACACCGGCACCTATCTCTTCTACGCCTCCAGCACCGGCATCAAGAACAAGCCCGGCGACCTCAACGGCGACGGAATTCCCGACCTGTGGGCCATAGATGGAGATGGCAAACTGCGCATGTACGCCGGCACTGGCGACGGTTCCTTCGGCCCCATGATGGTGGCCGCCGAGAGCGGCTTTCAGGACAGCCTCATCACACGCCGCGGCGACTACTCCAATGATGGTTGCGACGACCTTGTCGCCCGCCATCCCGACGGAAAGCTCTGGGTCTACCACAACACAGGCTTCGGAGCCGTCGACTCCGAGAACCGCCAGGAACTCCGTCAGTTCATTCCCGAACTGCGGACCGAGAGGATTTCCCGCATCGTCTCCCTCGGCGATATCACCGGCGACGGCGCTCCCGACCTCCTCGCCACCGTGGACGACACTCTCTGGTTCCTGGCCGGCCACCCGGGCAACTACATCGACGACGCCTACCCCCTGGCCGAAACCGGCTGGTCCGGCCGCGACCTCGTCGCACCGGGCGACATCACCGGCGACGGCGCACCCGACCTTCTGGTCCGCGACAACGCCACCGGGCAACTGATCACCCACCACGGCGCACTCGACCCCGAAACCGGCGGCATCATGCCCGCCAGCCTGGTGAACGGCAGCACGTCGGTCTACGGCACCGCGGGTTGGCAAGCATCCAACCGCCCGCTGCTCGCGATGCCCGGCGACGCGAGCAACGACGGTACTGCCGACCTGTGGGCCACAACGGCGGAGGGCACCGGCACCTTGCTCTTCCACACCACCAAGAACGGCACCCACGGCACGCCCGTCCTTGTGGGCACCGGCGGCTGGACGGGCATCAAGGCGATCACCTGAGCCGCTAGCCTCGGCGTTTCGGTTGGCGCTGGCCCGGATGCTGGCCCGATACGCGAAAGTGCCTTCCTGAACTGGGACGGTGAACCCTGTCCAGGGGTTTGATCGTCGCCAGAGGAAGGCACTTTCTGCGCGAAGGGTGTCGGTTCTCGTCCCAGGCTCGTGGTGTCCGCTGACGGGGCGAGGGTGATTGGACATGCTGGATCGCCGTTGCTGGCTGATCTCACCGATGCAACTTGGCTGACCGATGCGTACTCCGTGACATTGCCCTTTTGAGGCCGCGCGGGATGGGCCACGCCCCGGGCCGGATCATGACGGGATCTCGTGGTGATGCTTGCCGACGGGGGCGAGGCCATTACGAACCTGGACGTGCTGCGGGCCCGGTCGGTGCCCTCATCGTGATTGGTGGAGGCTTGATCATCCGTGTTGCACGTGCAGCATGAGACCCGATCCAGGCGGATCGAGCCGGACTCAGAGGGATCCAAACGACCCCCTTTGTCTGCTTCTCAGGAAAAACCGCAGGTGAGAAGCATCATCTTGACGGGTTCAAATCCCACCGCTACCGCTCTAGGGAAACCGCCCCTGACCTGCGAAATCAGGTCAGGGGCGGTTTTTCGTTGAACCCGCAAGACGACGGGTTGCCTGCCTCTCGGATACTCAGTCTCCCTTGAGTACGTGGTCTCAGGCATGGTGCCCGGCTTCCGATTAGCGTCGTCGGCATGAGCGCCGATCAGCTGACCAGCCCCGATACCGCTACGCCCGCAGAGCGGACCGGGTCGGTCGCGCTGTGCATGGGCATCGTCTCCTGTGCCCTGTTGGGTCTTCTGCTGGTGGTGCCCTGGTACAGGGTCATCCCGCTCGTGTTCGTGGCCCCGCTCGTGGGGATCGGCGCCATCGTCGCGGGCGCCAATGGGCTGTACCGCGTGCGACGCGGCGGGGCAGTCGGGGGCGGTATGGCCCAAGCCGGCGTCACGCTGGGCATATTGGCGATCGTGACCTCCGCGTCCCTGGTCTGCTGGGGCCTGTCGTTACTGGACCAGTCCTTCAAGACGCAGGCCACGCCCGTGACCGCGCCCCTGTCCCTGTCCTCGTCCCCGTCGAAGACCGCACTCGTCGGCGAGAGCGGGCACACCTGGCAGCCCGCCACTGAGCCCGGCCCGGTCGCCTAGGCAGACGGGGTGCGGCTGGCCGTAAGCGCCCTGGTGCCGTTCACCCCCGGACCGGAGGACCCGAGCAAGGATCAGCGCGCGGTGGTGGCGGGCACGCCCCGATGCGGCTGCGCGCCGTCCGGGGTGGAGCCCAGGGGCGGCGTGAGGCGGTCAGGTCACTCGTTTGCGCCTGTGACCAGGCGGTTGGACCACGTCGGGAGCACGGTGGGCACTGTGCTGTGGCCCTGCGACCGTGAAGGCAGACTTTCATGAGTGCTCCCGATTCAGCACCGGAAACGGCGCCTGCCACTGGCGGGACGGTCCCTTCCCGGCGGGCGGTGCTGTTCACCGACGCCCGGGTATTCGACGGCCGTTCGGACGAGGTGACCGGTCCGACCCGTGTGCTGATCGCTGACGGGAAGATCGCCGCGGTCGGCGATTGCGGCGACGTGCCGTCCGACGCCCTGGTCATCGATGCGGGCGGGCGGACGCTGACGCCGGGGTTCATCGACGCCCACGCGCACGTCATGCTGCAGCCCACGCTCGCGGAGGCGGCCAACACGGACCTGGCCTACCACGCGCTGTACGGCGCTTCCATGGCGAAGCTCTACCTGTCGCGCGGCTACACCACGATCCGGGACACCGGCGGCAACACCTTCTCTCTGAAGAAGGCGATCGACGCCGGCATGACCGAGGGGCCCCGGATCTTCCCGTCCGGGCCGATCATCTCCCAGACCTCCGGGCACGGGGACTTCACCCCGGCGGCCGAACCATCCCGCCTGGTGGGAGGGCATCGCGACAACATGCAGAGGGACGGGCATCTGCTGGTGGTCGACGGTGTGCCGGAGATGCTGCAGGCGGCGCGCTACGTCCTGGGGCGCGGCGCCTCCCAGATCAAGCTGGCCGTGAGCGGCGGCTGTGCCTCCGAGCGGGACCCGCTGGACATCACCGAGTTCACCGCCGAGGAGATCGGGGCGGCGGTGAAGGTGGCCGACGACTGGAACACCTACGTGGCCACCCACGTCTACAACCCCTCCGGTATCCGCCGTGCCGTCGAGGCCGGGGTGCGCACCATCGAGCACGCCAACCTGATCGACCCCGAGACCTTGCGGCTGATGAAGGACCGCGGCACCTGGCTGAGCCCGCAGGTCAGCGTCTACGTCAACGACCCGCACGGCCTGGATCCCTCGCTGAAGAAGAAGTTCACCCAGGCCCGCGAAGGGCTGGACACGCTGTTCAAGCTGGCGAAGGAGACGGGATTCGAGCGCATCGGCTTCGGATCGGACATCATCAGCGCGCCGGACACCCTCGCGAAGATCAACGAGGAGTTCGTGCACCGGACGCAGTGGTTCAGCCCGGCCGAGATCCTGCGCCAGGCGACCGGGAACAACGGGAGGATGCTGGCCCTGGCCGGACCGCGCAATCCCTACCCCGGTGCCCTCGGGGTGATCGAGCCCGGAGCGCTGGCCGACGTACTGCTCGTCGACGGCGACCCGCTGGAGGACCCGTCCATCCTCACCGACCCCGAACGGAACCTGGCGGTCATCGTGAAGGACGGGCAGGTGTTCAAGAACCTCCTCGGCGAATGAGGTTCCGAGCCGGACGCGGTGCCGACGGTGCACCGGCCGCCGGTCAGGAGACCGGTGCACCGCGTGCGGCGCTGGAGTTCGTCGAGGACGCCGCGGTGGCCCAGGCCGACGCCGGCGTGCCGAGTTTCCACGTCACCGTGCGCATGCAGCGGATCGCTACGGCCCTGGGCCTGCCCGGTACCCGGGTGTACACCATGCCCGCTGGGGTGCTCGTCCATCGCGCCGACGGGACCACCGCCTTCTTCGACGCCGACAACTCCGCGGCCGGGGCCGGCTCGCTGCGCATGGACCAGCTTCAGGAACTGCAGTCTCTCCTCGACGCGGTGGCAGCCGGCCGCACCGGTCCCGAGGAGGGGCTGCGCCGGTTGAAGGCGATGCGGGACTCCCCGCCCCGTTACGGGACCGCGGCCACGCTGGCCGGCCATGCGCTGTTCGGCCTCGGATTCGGCATGCTGCTCAAACCCACGTGGTGGGGCCTCGTCCTCGCCGCAGGCTTGGCCGTGATCGTCGGCGGGGCCAACAGCGTGGTGGCCCGCAACCGTGCCGGTGCGGCCCTGTTCCCGGTGGTCGCCGCGTTCGCCGTCACCGCCGTGGCCGATCTGGCCGCCCCTCGCATCGGGATGAACCCCGCCCTGGCCATGATCGCGCCGCTGGCATCGCTGCTGCCCGCCGCCGCCATGACCTACGCCGTGATCGATCTGTCCGTCGGGCAGGCGATCTCCGGCACAGCCCGGTTGGCCGTCGGCGTGCAGCGCATGATCTTGCTCGCCTTCGGCGCCTACGCCGCCTCCCGGCTCGTCCCTGACGCACCCCACCACACCGGCACCACCCTGGACTGGGCCCCATGGCTCGGCGTCGCCGTCTTCTGCGCCGGGTCCCTCCTCACCGAATCGGCACCGGCCAGAGCCCTGCCCGCCCTGATGCTCGTGGCCTACACCACCTTCACCGTCCAGTTCTTCGCCACCGACCTCGGCGGGCCGATCCTGGGCGGGTTCGCCGCCGGAGTCGCCACCGTCATCGCCGCCGGCGTCCTCGACCACGTCCCGGGCGCCCTGCCGTCGTACGCCGGGTTCGTCCCCGTGCTCTGGATCGTCGTCCCTGGCGCCCTGGGCTTGCAGGGCGCCGTCGAGCTCGGCGAACCCGGCGACCACCTGAACGCCGTCACCGAGATCGGCATCGCCGGCATGGTCATCGTCGCCCTGGCCGTCGGCATCCTCTTCGCCACCCTCACCTCCGACACCGTCCGCTCAGCACTCCGCCACCGGACAGCCACCCCAGCCGCCCGGCGTCCGGGCATGTCGCGAGGGGCGCAGGATCGCTAACCCCTACGAGTACCGGCTCCGGACGCGCCACTGCGGACGCGGCCGGAGCCCGCAAAAAAAGGGGTCGCCGGCCAGCGAGCCGGACGATCACGCCATCGGCCGGTCCCGCGGTGGACTGACCACGAAGATCCACCTCGCGGCCGACGGCCGGTGCCGACCACTGGCGTTCGTCCTCACCGCCGGTCAGGCCGGCGACGCACCCGCCTTCACGGACGTCAGGGCCCGCCTGCGCGTTCCTCGCCCTTCTGGACGGCCCCGCACCAGACCGGACCTGGTCCTGGTCCTGGTCCTGGTCCTGGTCCTGGTCCTGGTCCTGGGCCTGGGCCTGGGCCTGGGCGACAAGGCGTACTCCTCCCACGCGGTCCGCGGCCACCTGCGCAGACGCGACATCCGCGCGGTGCTCCCGGAACGCGCCGACCAGCAGGCCGACCAGCAGGCCAACCGGCGGCAGCGCGGACAGGCGGGCGGCGGACCACCGGCCTTCGACCGTGAGGCGGACAAGCAGCGCAACACCGTCGAACGCTGCATCAACCGCCTGAAGGGTGGCGCGGCATCGCCACAAAGCCGCGCATCCACGACCTGCGCCACACGCACGCGTCGTGGCTCATCGCCCAGAAGGTTCCGCTCCCGCGCAGTCCAGCCCTGCTGAGGCGGCCTGACGCCAAAGGCCGGCCCGGGACGGGGCGCAGCCCGAAGCCCGAAGTCGCCGGGGACCCTTTGACGCCCCCTTTCGATGGTGTTACAGCTTCTAATGAATGCGTTACCTTATCTCTAAGGTTCCAACTTTCAGTACCGAGGAGGAGTCATGACCCACTCCGAGCCCACCCCCAGCGGTATCGACGAGACCGCCCCGGTGATCTCCCGGCACAGCATCCGCATCGCCGCCCCCATCAAGCGGGTATGGCAGCTGCACACCGACATCGACGCCTGGCCTCGCTGGCAGACCGACATCGGATCCGCCCGGATCGACGGCCCCGTGGCACCCGGCAGCACCTTCCACTGGACCAGCGCCGGCCTGACCATCGGCTCCACCGTCTACGCCGTCGAGGCCCCCGAGCGCATCCTGTGGGGCGGTACCGCCCACGGCATCACCGCCATCCACGAGTGGCGTTTCGAGGCCCACGGCGACGAAACGCAGGTGCGCAACGAGGAGTCCTGGGCGGGCGCCCCGGTCGATGCCGACACGGAGAACCTGCGGAAGGCGCTCGGTCAGTCCCTCGACTCCTGGCTCGAACGCCTCCGCCGCACCGCGGAAGGCCCTGCGTAGGCGCCTGCCCCAGCACTGCAGCACCGACGCCCTGTGGCGGTCGAATCCGGCGCCGCCGCCGGGGACTTCGTCCCGAACCCGCGGCTTCGTGTGCGGTCGCGCTGGGGCGTGGATGTGTCCCCCACGCACCGGAGCCCCCCCATGCACCGGAGTCCGCTGCGGCCGCGCTGTAGTCGCACAGCGGCGGACCGGTACCCGGCGCATCCGGGACGGCCGCTTGATGATCTCGTTCAGGAATCGGTCGTATCCGCAGCGGTCGGGCCGTACGGGCGAGCCGCGCCGCAGCGGTTTCCGCTCCCCGCGTCCCCGCGACGGGAGAAGCGTGGAAATTGCGGTGCGGGGCAGGTTTGTGCGATGTACCGGTGGGCAGCTCGACCGAGAGAAAACCGAATATTGAATTGAGCACGTCAATGCGGGCGGGGGGTCAATTCATCTGCCGCGACCACCGGTCGGAATTCAAAGGCGATTCAAAGGTCTGGTAAACGGGATTCCATGGGCTCCCGAGAAACGCTGCCCGGTGAAGCACGGCAAGGCCGGCCCCGGCGGCGGGTGACACCGCCGGGGCCGGCCCTTCAAACTGCCCGCGTCAGCAGAGGGCGCAGGTCGTGCAGGTGCGGAAGCAGGTGCCTTCGGCGGATATGGCCATCTCCCCGGACCCGGGCGCGATGTCCTGGATGGCCGTCTCGGTGAGGTCGATGTCGAAGAGGTCCTGGACCAGGTTCTCGGGCATAAGAATTCCTCCCTGCCTGTCAAGTACGCCGCCCTTTGGCGGCCATGGCGGAATCTAGGTATGAACGGCCAACGGAGTCAAGGGGTGTTGGGAAAGAGCTTGCACGGTTACTGTGACCGCATTACTCGGCGATCCGACCGACGAAGAGCTCCTCAGTTTGTTTCACAGTGCAGCCAGTAATGGGGTGTTAAGGCATGCGGGGTGGCCAGAGCGCGGAACCGCTGTTCCGCTGCGCGGACGGAATGCTCCTGCGGGCGCCGCTGCTCGCGCGGGACGAGGTACGCGCGACCTGGTGGGACACCGAGAACAACGCGCAGAGCCCTGAGGTGCTCCGCGCCCGCCTGGTCGGGGCGCTCGCCGACGACCGGTTCAGGGAAGCGGTCGAGGTCTCCAGCCCCTCGCTCGCCCGCACCGCCGACGCCGCGCTCTCGGGGCGTACGGTGGCGGCCTCGGACCTGCGCAAAGCGCTGCGGGCCGTGACGCGCTACCGGCTCAGGGCCGCGTCCCGTCCCACGCCGTTCGGTCTCATGGCGGGCGTCCTGTGGGGCTCCTTCGGCGACACCACCAAGGGCGAACTGACCGGCGAGGGGCACAAGGCGGCCCGGCCCGACGCGAGTTGGCTCTCCCAGCGGGTCGCCGCGTGGGAACGTGACCCCGCGGTGCTCCCGGGGCTGAGCATCGTGGCGAACGGGCTCTGCTTCGTACGGGGCGGGCGCCTGGTGCTGCCGTTCGCCCCCGACGGCGCCCGTCTCCAGTCCGCCGCCTCAGGCGACTCCCCGGCCGACGACGGCCTCCCGAAGACGCGAACCCTCAAGTACACCCCGGTCGTACGGTCCGCGGTCGAGGCGACCGCCCGCCCGCTCCCGTACGGCGAACTCGTCCGGCACGTCGAAGCGGACTTCCCCGGGGCGCCCGACGGGGCCGTACGCGGCCTCATCGCCCAACTCATCGCGGCCGAAGTACTGCTGACGGATCTGCGACCGCCCCTGGACACCACCGACCCGCTGGCGCACGTCGAGCGACTCCTCCCGGCCGGTTCGACCGCCGCCGGACAGGCCGCCGCCGGACAGGCCGCCGCCGGACAGGCCGCCGCCGGACAGGCCGCCGCCGGGCAGGTCGCCGCCGGGCAGGTCGCCGCGCTGCGCTCGGCCCTCGCCGACTACGGCGACACCCCTCTCGGGGCCGGAACCCCCGCCTGGCGCACGGCTCTTGGGACGGCCGCGTCCATCCAGTCCGGAAGCGCCGCCGCGTCGCCGACGGCGCCCGCCCACTCCTTCCAGGTCGACCTGCGCCTCGACGGGACCGTCGTACTGTCGCGGGACGTCGCGCGCGAGATCGAGCAGGCCGCCGCCGCGCTGTGGCGGCTCTCGCCCCCGGGGCCGGGCCGGCTCAGCGCGTACCACCAGGAGTTCGTGGAGCGCTACGGACTCGGGCGCTTCGTACCCGTCAAGGAACTCCTCGATCCGGACATCGGCCTCGGCGCCCCGGCCGGCTACCGGCTGCCGCCGAGCCACCGGCCCGCCCCCGACCCGCTCCCCATCGGCGCGGCACGGCAGCGCCTGCTCCTCGGGCTCGCCGCCGAAGCGCAGGCGCGCGGCGTACGGGAGGCGGTCCTCGGCGAGGAGTGGCTGAGCAGGTTCGAGGACGCCGACCGCGACACCGCCGACACCTCCGACACCGACACCACGGTGCCGCCTCCGCTGGAGCTCACCGTGCAGATCGCCGCGGAGTCGGCGACCGCCGTGGACCGGGGCGACTTCACCCTGGCCCTGAACGGAGCGGCCACCGCTTCCGGCGGGCTCATGGGCCGGTTCGCCCACCTCTTGCCGCCCGCACAGGCCGAGGCGTTGCGCCGGACCGTACGGGCCGCCCGGGAGGGCACCGGACGGCTGCCCGTCCAGGTCCACCACCAGGCGGCGCACCATCGGCACGCCAACGTGGCCCAGGTGCCGAGCTGGCTGGACGGCCGGCTCGTCGTCGGGGCCCACCCCGGACCGGCCGCGCCCGGCGTCACGGACCTCACGCTCGACGACGTTCTGGTATCGGCCGACTCCGAGGGCTTCCGGATCGCCTCGGCCGCGCTCGGCCGCGAAGTGACGCCCTCCGCGCTCCACGTACTCAACCGCGAGCTGGCCGCGCCCAACGCCGTGCGCTTCCTCATCGAGGCCGCCGCGTTCGGCCGCAGGCAGTGGCGCATGTGGGACTGGGGCGCCGCCGACGACCTGCCGTTCCTGCCCGCCGTACGTACCGGCCGCACGGTCCTGAGTCCGGCCCGCTGGCGCCTCGACGCCACGAACCCGCCGCTCGACGAATGGCGCGCGCTGTGGGGCGTACCGGACCACGTCCAGCTCGCCCTCGGCGATCACCGCATCCCCCTCAACCTCACCGTCCCCGCGCACCGGGAGATCCTGCGGCGCGAGTGCGAACGTCGGGGCGTCGCCCTGGTCCACGAACCGCCCACCGGACAGGACGTGGACGGCGGCTGGCTGCACGGTCCGGGCGGGGCCCACGACGTCGAGGCCGTCGTGACACTGACGCCGTGTCGAGCTCAGGGCGCCGTGCGCCGACCAGCCAAGGCCGCCACGATCGCCCGCGCCTCCGGAGCGACCGTCCGCCACGGAACCGGCGAGATCCCGCCCGGAGGCCCCTGGCTCTACGCGACGCTCTACTCCTCCGCCGAGCGCCAGGACGAACTCCTGACCGGGCCGCTCCGGCGCTTCCTCACCGAGCTGCCTTCATCGCTGGCCGGATCACCGTCCTCATCGCTGTCCTCATCGCTGTCCGCATCGGCGGACACGTCGCCGGAGATGTCGCCGGAGACGTCGCCGGACACGCCGGGCGGCGTCGACCGCTGGTTCTTCATCCGGTACGCGGACCCGCACCCCCATCTGCGGCTACGGCTGCACGGGAAACCGGAACTGCTCAACGGACTCGTTCTGCCCCGACTGCACGACCTGGCCGCGGAGTTGGCCGACGCCGGGCTCGCGCGAGGCCTGCGGATCGACAGCTACGCCCCCGAGACGGAACGCTACGGCGGTACGGCACTCCTGAACGCGGCCGAGGAGGTGTTCCACGCGGACAGCCTGCTGGTCCTGGAGCGGCTCGCCGCCCCGGCAGACGACCGCATCCTGTCGGCGGCGCACGACGTGGCGCACCTCGTCCGGTCCTTCCACCACGGCTACGGCGGCGACTGGCGGCACTGGCTCACCGCCACCTACCCCAAGCGCGAAAAGCATCACAAGGCGTTCGCCGCGCGGCGCGCCGCCGCACTCGCACGGATCACGCCCGACGGCGCCCCGGACCCATTGGACCCATTGGACCTATCGAATGCACCGGGCTCAACGGACACATCGGGCGCGTCCTACGGGGCGGCGCCGCGGCGATTCGGGCGTCTCGTACGGGAAGCGGAGGAGCGGGGCACCCTGAGCGTCTCCCCCGACACGGTCCTCGCCTCCCTGGTCCACATGCACTGCAACCGTCGGCTCGGCGCCGACCGCACGGCCGAGGCCCAGGCGCTCGCCGTGGCCCGCGGCGCCGTCCAGGCGCACCTCGACCGGGAAAGGGCACGTTCATGACGGACGACGTCGTCGCACTCCTCGCACAGCGACTCTCCGATCCGGCGGCGCTCGCGGCGCAGGTGACGGCCTCCGAGCACCCCGAGCTGGACGAGACGCGCTCGCTGTGGCACCCGCAGTCCCTCGCGGACGGACACGCCGGAGTCGGCCTCCTCTTCGCGGCACTGGCCCACGGCTCGCCCGAGTACGCGCGTACGGCGTACGCCCACCTGTCAGCGGCGGTCACCGCGGTGCGCAGGCCCGCGCACGAAGGTCTGTATCTGGGCCTGCCCGCCGTCGCGTTCGCCGCCCGGACCGCCGTCACCAGGCCGGGCGAGTACGCGGGGCTCCTCACCAAGCTCGACGAGCAGGTCGCGGTGGTCGCCCGGAAGCTGGTCGATCAGGACGCGCCCCGGATCGCGGCCGGGACGGCGGGGGCCCGTATGGCCGGCTACGACGTCATAGCCGGGCTCTCCGGACTGGGCAGGGTGCTGCTCGCCGCCGGACCCGAACACCGCGCCACCACGGAACTCGTCCTCGCCCACCTCGTCGCTCTCACCCGCCCCGTCACCAACGCCGACGGACGGAGCGTGCCCGGCTGGTGGACCGCCGACCCGATCCTGATCAGCGAACCGGACGGCATCCCCGGGGGCCACTTCAACACCGGTCTCGCGCACGGCATCCCCGGGCCGCTCGCCCTGCTGTCCGTGGCCTACGACGCGGGCGTACGAGTCCCCGGCCAGGAGCGGGCCATCCGCGACATCGCCGAATGGCTGCTCGCCCGCCGCAGCGCGGACGGCACCGGCTGGCCGAACATCGTCACCCTCAACGCGGAACTGGCGGCGGCCGCCGGAGACCGCCCCGACCTGGGCAAGGTCCGCGCCGGGTGGTGCTACGGGACGCCCGGCGTCGCCCGTTCCCTCCAACTGGCCGCCCTCGCCCTGGCCGAGCCCGAGTGGAACCAGCAGGCAGTGGCAGCCATCACCGCCGCCTGCGACCAGCCGCTCGGGGCGCTCGGCTACGGCGACGCCACCCTCTGCCACGGTGTGGCGGGGCTGACCACCGTGGTCACCCTGATGGCCCGCGAACCCGGCGGCGAGGAACTGGCAGACCGGGTCGGCGAGTTGACCGACGCCCTGGTACGGGCCGCCGACCCGGACCACCCATTCCTATGGCCGGCGGCCGCTCCCGTCGGCCCCGCCACGGTGCACCGGCCCGGGTTCCTCGACGGGGCGGCAGGCGTCGCCCTCGCACTCCACTTCGCCCAGAACCCGTCCGCACCCGTCGGCGCGCTGCCGTGGGATGCCGCTCTGCTGCTCCGCTGACGCGGCGCGGGTCGCCGGGGGGACGCGGGTCCGGGAAGGCAGTCGATGGGGCCACATCCCTCCGCTACCGCCAGTAACACCCCCTGGTCCGCGAGCACGGAGGCCGCCAAGGGTGTGGACGTACGCGTATGGGATTGAGCTTCGCGGCCATGTTCCGGCTCAGCGGGGTGGAATTGACTGGGCTCATGAATCAGAACGCGGAGAACACACCGGCAGTTGAGGGAAAGACACTCGTCATCGGCGGTACCGGCAAGACCGGGCGGCGGGTCGCGGAGCAGCTGGTCGCCCGGGGGTGCGAGGTGCGGATCGGGAGCCGGAGGGCGGATCGGCCTTTCGTGTGGGAGGACCCGTCCTCCTGGGGCCCCGCGCTGGAAGGCGTGCGGAGCGTTTACGTGACGTACTTCCCGGACCTCGGCTTTCCGGGGGCGGCCGAGGCCGTCGGGGAGTTCTCGCGGGTCGCGGTGGAACGGGGAGCGCGGCGGTTGGTGCTGCTTTCCGGGCGGGGCGAGGAGGGTGCCCAGGTCAGTGAGGAGAGGCTCAAGGAGTCCGGTGCGGACTGGACGGTCGTACGGGCCGGCTGGTTCAACCAGAACTTCGACGAGGGCTTCTTCCTGGACGCGGTGCTCGGCGGCGAGATCGTGCTGCCGACCGGAGAGGCCGTCGAACCGTTCGTGGACGCCGACGACATCGCCGACGTGGTGGTGGCCGCGCTCACCGATACCGGGCGGCACGTCGGCAAAACGTATGAGTTGTCCGGGCCCCGGCTGCTGAGTTTCCGGGATGTGGCCGACGAATTGTCGAAGGCCACGGGCCGGCGGATCGACTACGTCCCGGTCACGCTCGACGAGTACCGCGCCGCCCTGGCGGAGAACGGGGCCCCTGCCGAGTTCGCCGACCTGTTCGCATTGATCACCGACGCTCGTAACGCTCACCTCGTGCACGGCGTCGAGGAGGTACTGGGGCGCGCGCCCCGCGACTTCTCCGACTACGCGCGCGACGCGGCGGCCGGCGGAGCCTGGTCCTCCCCGCGACGATGACGGCCGCCGCCGCTCCGTACCCATGCCTAAGGTGCAGACGTGGACACGATGGCCTGCCTGCTCGACGGACCCAAAGCCCGCGACGCGTTCATGATGAAGACGGTCCTCAATCCGCCGTGGTCCATCCGGATCGAGGACGGCGCACCGATCTCCGTGGTGACCATGGTGCGCGGCGACGCGTGGGTGTCCCCGGAGCACGCCCCGCCCCAGTTGCTGCGCCCCGGTGACGTCGCTCTGCTGCGGGGGCCCGACGCCTACACCATCGCCGACCGGCCTGGGACGCCCGTACAGATCGTCGTCGGGCCTGATCAGCGGTGCAGCACCGTGGTGGATGGGAAGGACGTCACGGAGAGTACGGCGCTGGGCGTACGGACCTGGGGAGAGGAGGAGCGGGCGGGGTCGTCCGTCATGCTCAGCGGTACGTACCAGGCGCCCGGCGAGGTCGGGCGGCGGTTGCTGGGCACGCTGCCCGCGCTGCTCGTACGGCCTGCGGGAACGGGGGCGGGGGCGGGCTCAGGGGACAGTCCGTTGGTGCGGCTTCTCGCCGATGAGATCGGCAAGGACGAGATCGGTCAGGGGCTGGTGCTCGACCGGCTGCTGGACCTCCTGCTCGTCGATGTGCTGCGCGCCTGGCTGGCCGCGCCGGGTTCGGGGGCGCCCGGTTGGTACAGCGCGCAGGCCGATCCTGTCGTCGGGCCGGCGCTGCGGTTGCTGCACGAACAGCCCGCCACCGCATGGACGGTGGCCTCGCTCGCGGACTCCGTCGGTGTCTCCCGCGCCGGGCTCGCGCGCCGTTTCACTCAGTTGGTCGGCCGCCCGCCCATGGCCTACCTCGCCGACTGGCGGGTCTCCCTCGCCGCCGATCTGCTGCGCGAGCCGGAGACGACGATTGAGACGGCGGCTCGGCGCGTCGGCTACAGCGGGGCCTTCGCGCTGAGCGCGGCCTTCAAGCGGATTCGGGGGGTGAGTCCGCAGCAGTACCGCAAGGGCAGTCATGCGCAGTCTGCCAAGCAATTCACCGCATCGGGACAGACCGTCGTGCTCGGCTGACGGCGTGCGGCCTACACCTACTCGTACGGGACCAACACCAAGGTCGCGCAGAACCAGAAGGCCAACGGCAGGTCCCACGCGGACTACAAGCGTGCCGCCGGCGGCGGCGACACGTATCACCTGTGGAACGCGAGCGGCCCGGGTACGACCCAGTACAGCGGCGTGGGAAGCACCGTCACCCAGCTCCGGTCCTGCAACTGGGTTCCGGACAACGATGACAAGTGCGGCAGCTGGGCCTACCGGCAGTAGAGCGTCGTCTGGCGGCTTGAAATCCCTGCCGCCGGATTGATTCAACTGAGAATCAGAACGGTGGAGGGGCGGTGGCGCAGCTGCCGCCCCTCCACTCGCGTTTCGGGCCGGATGAACAAGCGGGGAAGGTGCGGTGGGCCAGGAGATGGGCAAGATGTCAGGGGACAGACCGGCGTTGGCGATTCATGGCCTCGGATATGAGGTCGCTGACCGGGTGCTGTTGGAGGCTGTGAACCTTCAGGTTTCTGCCGGCGAGTCCGTGGCTGTAGTGGGGCCGAGCGGTAGTGGCAAGAGCACCCTGCTCAGTTGCGCTCTGGGGCTCATTCGCCCGTCCGCCGGGTCGGTGGAAGTGGCCGGCGCCAATCTTTCCCGCATGAGGCAACGGCGGCTGGAGCGGCATCGGAGCAGTCACATCGGAGTGGTTTTCCAGTTCGGGGAACTACTGCCGGAGCTGACTCCTGTAGAGAACGTCGCATTGGCGGCACTGCTCGGCGGGATCGACGCACAGCAAGCTTACGCACGCTCCGAGGCTTTGCTGGAGGAACTTGGAGTGCCGTATCAGGGGGTACCGACCGGGCGCCTCTCCGGCGGCGAACGCCAGCGTGCAGCCGTCGCACGAGCGCTGGTCAATGAGCCGACCGTGCTCCTGGCCGACGAGCCGACCGGGGCACTCGACTCGGTTGCCCGGGACAGCGTTGCGGATCTGCTCTTCTCTGTACCAAAGCGCTGGGGGTGCGCGCTGGTAGTCGTCACACATGACGCGATAGTCGCTGATCGGGCAGATCAGTGCTGGGAACTCGTAGGCGCCACACTCGTGCAGCGCGGCATGGGGGCTCAGGCATGAGCAGATCCAGCCTTCGGCGACAGCTTTGGCGAATGGGCCGGGCGTCGGGTCGGCGAGTCGGCGGCGGTCAAATTCGCACGGTGGCGTTACTTTTGGCGGCAGCGACCCTGGCTCTGGGACTTTCATCCGTTGCAGCGGTCTACGCTGCCTACGACGGCATCCACTCGCGGTCGGAGGCCCGGGGCCTTCAGTACCAGGAGGCCTTCCCCGGTCGTGAACCGGTTGCCTTGGCGATCAATGGCTTCGACGTAGTGGACGACCTTCAGCACAGCGTCGTCTACCTCCGTCCGCTGTCGAACAAGGCGCCGCTGCCTCCGGGGATCGACCGTTGGCCCGCTCCAGGCGAGGCTGTGCTCTCGCCGGCGTTGTTACGCACTCTCAAGGCCGAGGGAGCGGCGGACCGTTTCGGCAGAGTGGCCGGCTCGATCCGCGATGAGGGGCTGGCCAGTCCAGGTGAGCGCTATGCCTACGTCAACCCTCGTGACGGGCGACTGAACAAGAAGTCGGCGCTGCCGGTTGTCGGCTTCGGTGGACCGAAGTCGGCTCCCTCCGGTGATCTGCTGTTCATCAAGGACCGCGGACGCCTCCTTCCCGCGCTATATCTGATCTTGCTGCCGGCCGGCGTACTAGCCCTGGTTGCTGTGCGGATGGGGTCGACCGGCAGGGACAAACGCACGGCCTTGGTCAGTGCCCTCGGCGGCGGCTGGGGCGCCCGGGCATGGCTGAACATCGGTGAATCGGCAATTCCGGTATGCGCTGGTGCAGTTCTAGGAACGTTCCCTGGTCTCCTGGTGGCGTTCACCGGGGATGTCCGACTCCCTTGGATCGACTACTGGATTTCCTCGGCAGACCTGCAACGCTGGTGGTGGGCGTTGGTGCTCACCGGCGTCGCGGCAGCCATTGCCCTCCTGTTGTTCGTATGCCTGCTGCACCGCACAGGCAGAGGGCGGAAGACGAGATCTACCCGACTGGCTGCCCGCAGCAGTCAAGCCATCCGCTGGGCGGCCCTAGCCTCCCCATTGCTGGTCTTCGCGACCGTTTGGGGCCCGGCTCAACTGGATCCTGCTCAGCATTCCGACCTCAGGATGAAGCTCTACAACACAGGTGTGGTTGCAGTGCTGGTAACGCTACCGTGCGCCGTAGCCGTCGCCACAGCCGCCATTGGAGGGCGACTTGCACAGTCGACAAGGCGCACAGGCAGTGTCGGAACACTCGTTGCCGGCCGGCACGCTGCGACCCACCCAGGCGTCACAGCTCGCCTGGTCGCGGGTGTAGGGATAGCCATGGTGGTGGTGAGCCAATTACAGCTAACCTCACTCCAGTTCGGCGAGACCGCCCGGGCCGCCCAGGCCACGGCCAATCGAGTCGGCACCACCGTGCTGATATTGGATATACGTCCGGACCGGTTGACTTGGAATCAGATATCGACCGTACTCCACCGCCTTCCACCGATCGCCGTAACGCTTTCCTTGCAGCAACCGAGAGACCCGCGCTCCAACGACCCAGTCCTACTACAAGGCCCGTGTCATGCCTTGCAGGCGGTCAAACTGCCCTGTGCCTCGGGCACCACCAGAGCGACGTCGAACGGCGCAGACAAGCGGATAGCAGAAGCCGTTCGCTGGACCAGCCCCGTCGCAGGCCGCTTCGACGTGCGGCAGGGTACGGTGCTCTCGGACAAGACAGCCGGCAAGGAGGGCACTTTCCTTCTGTTCTCCGCTGACGGCAAGAGCTTGCCCGTAGACCAAATCAAGCAATTGCTTCGGAACGAGTTGCCGGCTGCTACAGCCAGCGTCGATCCTCCCGGGGCGAGCTGGCTGATCGGCGCCAACCTCTCAGCAGCTCACGGCAGGTGGGTGATGTTCCTCGGCGTTCCGGGTGTACTGATCCTCGCTCTGGCTGTCGCACTCGCCAACCTCGCCGAGTTTCTCCGGTTCAGCCGCATGATTGCACCGCTGAGTGTGCTCACCGGGAAACGGAAGATCTACTACTCGACAGCGGCCTGGGGGTTGCTCGCCCCATTGATCGCGGCGATCGTCACCAGCGTCATCGCCGCAGTATGGCTGGCAGTACCACAGGAGAAGCCAGCTGATGGAATTGAACTGTCCAGCGGCATGCTCACCGGCACCGCGGCAGCTCTGGGTGTTCTGTCCATCCTCACGTGGTGGTGGGGGTCCCGCGCGGCAATTCGCCAGTCCATCCAGTGGCAGCCTCATGGCGAATAGGGAAATCGCTCACCTATGAGCAGTGCACGGAAGGTATCTGGCGAAGCGCCAATGCATGACAGTGAGGTGCGGGGCTCGGGGCTCGCTCCCTGGCCACGGAAAGTCATCAGGACAGCGTTGGTGCCGGACGGTTCCCGATCACGGGCCCGTGCCGCCGACGCCGTCGCGGCGTGGACGCGTGCACGCACGTTGACAGGTGCCGAGCACGTTCCTGGACGCTACGCCCGGCCCTCGGCGGCATTCTGGACGAGCGCGTACACGTACGCGACGTACGCAGAGACGCACGCATAGACGCGTGCGTATGGGGTTGAGCTTTATGGCCATGTTCTAGCTCTACGGCGCGGAATTGACTGTGCTCATAACTCAGAACGCGGAGAAGACACTCGTCATCGGCAGCACCGGCAAGGCGGGCGGCGGGGTGTGCGGGCCGGGAACGGGAAGGCGGAGCGGCCTTTTGTGTGGGAGACAAGTCCTCTTGGAGCGGCGCGCTCGATGGGGTGCCGGAGACGGCGGCTCGGCGCGTCGGCTACAGCGGGGCCTTCGCGCTGAGCGCGGCCTTCAAGCGGATTCGGGGGGTGAGTCCGCAGCAGTTTCGGAACGGTAGTTGGGGCGGTAGTCGGAACGGGGTCTGGGACAGGGGGTGGGGGTGTGGGATTGCTGAGGAGGGGCGGTTCATGGGTTCGGGTTCGGGGGAAACCGTCGTGCTCGGCGGGTGACCGCCTCAGGCGGGTCCCGGGTCGCTGATGTCGATGGTGGTGGGGGCGAGGGAGCGGGATACGCAGGTCAGGACGTAGCCCTGGGCTCGTTGCTGCTTGGTCAGGCAGTTGGGCTGGGACATTTCCACGTCGCCGCTGAGGAGCTTCACCCGGCATTCACCGCAGTTGCCGGCCGTGCACGAGAACGGCATCGGCAGGTCGGCGTCCAGGCCCGCTTCCAGGAGCGACTGGCCGGGGGCTGCATCGGCCGTGCCGAGGTTTTCGGGGCCGTTTCGGACGGTCATGGTGGGTTGGGGGGGCTCGGCGGCGTGGTCGGTGCCGGAGGCCGCCGGTTCGGCTGCCGCGGGAGGCTGGGCGAAGCGTTCTTCGTGCGTACGGTCCGGTGTCACGCCGAGCGCGGCGAGGGTCTCGCGTACGCCCGCCAGCATCGGCTCGGGGCCGCAGGTGAAGAAGTGGGCCTGCGGGGACGGGGCCAGGGCGGTCAGTTCCCGGCGGAGGGTCTCCGGGGTCAGGAGCCCGGTGCCGCCCGTCCATGACTCGGGCGGGTCCGCGAGTACGTGGCGGACCGTGAGCCTGTCGGGGTGCTCGGCGCGCAGGGCTGCCAGCGACTCGGCGAAGATGATGTCGGGTTCGGCGCGGTTGCCGTAGAGCAGGGTCAGGCGGGTGGCCGCGGTGGTGGCCAGTACGGTGCGGATGATGCTCATCACCGGGGTGATGCCGCTGCCGCCTGCGAGGAGTACGAGTTCGGGGCCGACCGACCCCGGGTTCGCCACGCAGAAGTCGCCCGAGGGGCCGTGCAGTTGGAACCGGTCGCCGACCTTGGCGGCCTCATTGAGATGGACCGAGCACAGGCCGCCCTGTACGCGCTTGACCGTGAGGGTGAGGCGGGTCGATCCAGGGGCCGAGGATGCCGAGTACGAGCGCCGTACGTAACGGCTGGCGGGGCTCACGCCCGTAACGTCCGGGACTCCCACTGTGAAGTACTGGCCCGGCTTGAACTCGAACGGCGCCCCGGTCGCGTCCTCCAGGACCAGCGTGACGGCGTCGGCGGTCTCGCGTATGACGTCGGTGACGCGTACGTCCCTGGGGTGTCGTGGGGTGGTCTTCAGGCTCGTCGCCGGTGTGCTCGGTGTACGGGGTGTGGCCGATGTGCCTGTTGCGCCCGGTGCGCTGTTGGCTTGGGCCGCCTCCTCCAGCGTGTCGGCCAGGCGCGCCAGCGAGTCGGACAGGGCGCGGCTCAGCCGCTGGACGCCCTGGCCCAGGGCGGGCGGGAGGTGGCCGAGGAGCGCGGCGGCCCGAAGGCTCGGGCGCGCGGGGCGGCTTGGTTGCCCCTGGTCTGTTTCGGCGAGCCCCTCGTCGCGGAGCTGCCGGCGGTAGCCGAGGTCGATCATGCGGCGGGTCAGGTTCGGGAACGCGAGGAGCGGCTTCCCCAACAGCCGCGCCACCGTCCCCTTCGCGCCGCCGCTCTGGTTGGCGGCCAGGTGCTGCGCGGCGAGGCCCATGAGGTCGGGGACCGTGGCCCTGTCCACGTGCGCGGAACGTTCCCAGACCTGCGCCGCTTCGAGCGCGTCGTTCACCTGTACGTGCGCGTGCTGGACGTTCACGAGCAGTGCCGCGTGCGGGGCTTGGCCACTGGACGTCAGCCGTTCGAGCAGCGACGGCTCATCGGTCAGGTACGCGGTGCCGCTCAGGTGCAGCACGTCGGAACGGCCGGGAACGAGCACCACCACCGAGACGGTCTCGTCCGCCAGCAGGTTGTGGAAGGTGTCGGTGCGCTGATTGCCCTTGCGGTCGGGAATGGCCAGGGTCGAGCCGTCCAGGATGTGCGCGAATCCGGGGGTGTCGCCCCGGGGGCTGGTGTCGCTCGTCCCGCCGGTGCCCCAGGAGGACACGACGAGGAAGGGCGCGGAGGCCAGGAGGGTTTCGACGGCGGGGTCGGTCAGTGGGGCGTTCTCCTTGGTGGGGGCGTTTGTTGGTGCTGTTGGTGCTGCCGGTGTGGTTTGCGGGGGCGGCTCGGCGGCGGGTGTCGGACGCGGGTTCCGCCACAGGCCGGAGCGGAGGACGGACTTGGCGCAGTGGACGTACGCCTCTTCGACGGTGATGACGAGCCTGTCGGCGGTGCACGTCGATACGGAACCGTTGAGGCGCAGCGTCTCGCCGACGCCGGGGAGGAAGAAGACGAAGGACGCGCCGCTGCCGGGGGCGGGGGTGGGGGTGGGGGTGGGGGTGGGGGTGGGGACAGGGCTGTTGGCAGCGGGGTCGGGGTCCTGGTCGTCGGAGGGGAGGCCCCGGAGGTTGAGGGATATCCGCTGCGGCGACTCGACGCTGACGAACCCTGGTGCGCCGCCGACGATCGTCGTATGCGGGCGCCCTTGCCGGTCGCGATAGCCGAAGCCCGCGATCGGGGAGGCGGCGAGTACGCGCCGACAACCGTCGTCGAGTGCGTCGACCTCCTTCAACCGCGCCATGTCCGGCACCCGCCCGACGATCGCTTCCAGTTCGTCGGCGGTAGTGATGCGGTGCGGGGGTGTGGTGGGGGTGGGGGTAGCGGTGGGGGCGTGGGTCGGAATCGCGGGATCGGGTTTCTGAATCGCCATGATCGGGCTCGCTCACTCGGGTCGGGTGGGTGGGCGGAGAGCTTGCGGGATGCCGACGGGGACGGCGCGGGCGCGGGTACTGGTGCGGGTGCGGGTCTTGTGCGACGAGGCGCACATCGGCTGGGGCTGGTGCCCGCGCGCTACTGTCCCGGCACTTCCACCGCAGCTCAGGGCATAATTATGAGCAATTACTCGCATCATTCGGTACTCGCTTTTGGCCCGCCCGAGGGCAGGTCGCCATGGCCTACGCGCAGCGTCGGCCGCAATAGCTCGAACAGCCATGACGGCTGCGGGTGGTACGCCCGGAGCCGGCGCGGCGAGCCCTCGCGCCACCGTTGCTCACCTTTTCCCGGCCTACGGTCGACGAGCCCGGGTCCGGTCGGGGGGCGGGGAGTTCTGGTGGTGGGGGGGTGGGGTGGTGGGAGGGGTGCTGCTGGGTGGGGCGTGTGGTGCTGGATGGGGCGGTATTGCCGGTGGGTGGGTGCTTGTTTCGTCTCGGACCCTCCGGGTCCAAGGCGCCACCAGCGGGAGGGGAGGGGGCCGGGCTGCTCTCGGTTCGCTGACTGCGGGCGGGTTCTCGGCTGGGGTCAGGGAGGGCTTGCTGCGCTTTGCCCGCTGGTTGCTGCCGCGATGGGGTTGGTGCAGGGGTCTTCGGGTGCGGGTGAGTTCTTGGCTTGGGCCTGTGATCCACGGCAATGGGCAGGGGGTGCGGCTCGCTGCGCTGCGCCTTGGTCGTGGTTGCTGTCCGGGGAGGGTTTCCGCAGGCAGGGGAGGGGTGTGAGGGTGTGGAAACTCCCCTCCGACGCCTGCGCGCCCGATATGCCCGGCCTGGCAGGTTGAATGGGCAACCGGTTGGGGTTTCCATCCGATTCCGCGCCCGGTATGGCGCTTTTGCCTGATGGAAACTCCTACCTACTTGCCGGTAGCCAACGAGACCCCTCGACGGGGCAGCGTCCGGCCGCGCAGCGCAGCGGAGCCCTCCCTGACCTCGACCCGAACCGGGCGACGGTCAGCGAACGGACCCAGGCCACCCACTCCCCACCCCTGCCGGATCATTGGGCCGCAACCCACCCCCAGCCCCCACCCGAAAACCCCACCGAGACCACTTCGCGGCAGCAACCAGCAGGCAAAGCGCAGCGAGCCATCCCTGACCTCAGCCACGCGCACGGCGACGGGCCGCGAACCGACAGCAGCCCGGCCCCCTCCCCTCCCGCTGGTGGCGCCTTGGACCCGGAGGGTCCGAGACGAGACCCGCACCCGGCCGGGCGCAATACCGCCCCACCCAGCAGCACCCCTCCCCTCCCCCCACCCCGGGTGGAGAGATTTCTCCACCCGCATTTACGGCAGCCGCCCCACGTAAAAGAAGGGGCTGAAATCTAGCTTTGAGGAGTCGCTGACGGAGATCGATCGCATTGGGAGGCACCGCCATGAGTGGGCCCGTTGAGATAGTTCTGATTATTGCCGCTGTGTGCTACGTCATGGTTCGCCGGATGATGGGGGAGCCGGCCGAAGCCAAGCGGATGCTGATTCTTCCCGCCGTGCTCTCGCTGGTCGGGGTGTCCAACTTGTCGGGGCACCACCTCGATATGGTCGCCATCGTGTTCCTGGTCGCCACTACCGGGGTCAGCATTCTTCTCGGGGTGCTGCGCGGCATGAGTATTCGGCTGTCCAATCAGGACGGTCTGGTGTTCATGCGCTACACCTGGGTGACCGTGGCGCTGTGGGTGCTGAATATCGTGGTGAAGATCGGGGCGAACCTCGTGCTCGGGGCCGTCGACTCGCACATGTCCGACGCGGCGAGCAACAGTCTGCTGCTGACGGTGGGCGTGGGCATGCTCGCCGAGGGCCTTGTCGTGCTGGGGCGGGCCGTGCGTACCGACAGCCGTGTCGTGTGGGCCGCCGGCAAGGACGGGCAGCCGCACACCTCCTCGCCCTTCATCGACAGCCTTCAGGAGCGTTTCGCGGGCAGCGGGGTGTCCGGCGGCGCTTCCGAAGGCCGCGGTTCAGGGCGCGGTTCAGGGCGCGGTTCAGGGCGCGCCTCTATGCTTGACGCGCTTCGGGATGCCGACTCCCGCCAAGACCACCGCCGCAGCTGAGGTCGGGAGTTCACCTCGTGTCATCCACCGGCACCGGATCAGAGACCAAGAGTCCCCGATCCGGCTCCCGATTCAGCACTCGTTTCAGCTCTCGTTTCGGCTCCCGTAACGGCGACGACCTCGCCCAGCCCTTCGCCGCCGTGACCGCGACCATCCTGACCGCGATCCAGATGCCCGGCGTGCACCTCGTCGCCCCGCCCCTCGCCATCGCGCTCTTCGTCGTGGTGGCGGTGTGTTCCATCGCCGCGATCTTCTCCTGGTCCCGGCTGTCGCAGCGGGCGCAGGTCGCGCTCGCGGGCACGTACGCCGTACTGGCGGCCGTGCTCCTCCCCCTCGCGCACAGCACCATGGCCCCCTTCTACGCCTACTCCGCCGCCGCCACCGCGGGCGCGAAGCTGGCCTCCCGGCGCGCCGCCGTCGGTGTGGCGTTGGCGGGGGCGTTCAGCGCCGCGGCGACGGTGTGGATCGCCGAGCGGCTCTCCCCGTCGCCCGACTACTGGCCCTGGTGGCTGGCCCTCTCCGTGGGCCTGCCCGTCTATATGGGCATCTCGAAACGGGACCGGCGGGAAGCGCTGGAGAGCGCCCAGCTCGCGGCGGCCGAGGCGCAGCGCGCCACCGAGTCCGAGGCCCGTATGGCCAAGCTCATGGAGCGGGGCCGCATAGCCCGCGAGATCCACGACGTGCTCGGCCACTCCCTCTCCGGCATCGCCCTCCAGCTCGACATGGCCGACGCCCTCAGCCAGAAGGAACGCACCGAGGAAGCCCTCGTGGCCGTCCGCCGGGCCAGGGCGCTGGCCGTCGACAGCATCGCCGAGACCCGGCACGCCGTGCACGCCCTGCGCGAGGACACCCTCCCGCTGGAGGAGGCCCTGCGGCTGATGGCCGAGGGCGAGGGGGTCGCCTTCGACGTTCTCGGCGAGCCCGCGCCCGTATCCGTCGAAACCGCGCAGACGGCGCTGCGCGTGGCGCAGGAAGCCCTGACCAACGCCTTGAAGTACGCGCCCGGAGCCCCCCGCTCGATGACGCTCGAATTCACCGCCGACGCGGTCTCCCTCACCGTCGTCAACGAGCCGGCGAGCGCCCCCGTACCGCGCGCCGGCACCGAGGGCACCGGGATGGGGCTGGTCGGCATGCGCGAGCGCGCCGCCCTGGTGGGCGGTACCCTCCGCGCCGGACCCAACATCGAGGACACCGCACAGGGCGGGTGGACCGTAAAGCTGGAGGTGCCCAGGTGAGCAGTATCAAGTTGGTGGTCGTGGACGATCAGACGGCCGTCCGCGAGGCGTTGGCGGTCATGCTCGACCTCGACGACGACGTGGACGTGGTGGCGACGGCGACCAACGGCGAGGAGGCGGTGGCGGCCGTCGCCGAGCACCGGCCCGACGTCGTCCTCATGGACCTCAACATGCCGGTCATGGACGGCGTCGAGGCCACCGGACGCATCCGTGCCGCCAATCCGCAGTCGACGGTGGTCGTCCTGACCACCTTCGAGGACGACGAATCGATTCTGGCCGCGCTACAGGCCGGCGCCGGCGGCTATCTGACCAAGGACGCGGGCCGGGACACCATCCTCCAGTCCGTACGGAGCGCCAGCCACGGCCAGGCCGTTCTCGCGCCCGAGGTGCAGCGCCGGCTGCTCACCCTCGCCACCCGGCGGCCCAAGCCCGCCGCCGAGCAGGCCGCCATGCTCACCGCGCGCGAGCGGGAGGTGCTGCGCCTGATCGGCGACGGGCTGCGCAACCCCGAGATCGCCGCACGCCTCGTCATCAGCGAGGCCACCGTCAAGACGCACATCAACAACCTCTTCGCCAAGGCTGACCTGCACTCCCGCGCCGAAGCCGTGCGCTACGCGCTGAGCGTTCTGCCGTCCGAAGGGGCCCCGCGACAAGGCTGACGCGTCCCCGTCAGCCCCGCCCCCGCCGGTCTCCACTCCTCCGCCCCCACCGGCCCCCACTCCCCCGGCCCCGCCCCGTCGGCCCCGCCCGCAGCACCGCCCCAGAGCCGCCCGTCCCCGTGACGGTGCGGCTCTCTTCGCATGCCCCGTCTCCGGTCTCAGCCCCGATCCCGATCCCGATCCCGATCCCGGTCCCGGTCCCGGTCCCGGTCCCGGTGTACGTCGGGTGGAGAGCCTTCTCCACCCGCAAGATACGGCGCTGACCCCACGACAGTTCTTCCCCGCTTCCGTAATTTTGAGATCGCCGCAGAGGAAAAGCCGGAACAGCGGAAATCAGAAACCACTCCGTATCCGGTCCGGCCCCCGCCCCGCCCCGCGAGAGGAAATCCCGTTCTCATGAACTATCTCCGCAATTTCGCCCCGTGGCTCGTCTACGCCGGTGTCTCCGTCTTCAACTGGCAGTTGGGCGCCCTTTCAGCCCTGGTCTTCTCGCTCTACCTGGTGGTGCAGGCGCGCCGGGCCGGTGTGGAAGCGAGCGCGCAGATCCTCGACTTCGGAACCCTCCTCTACGCCCTGGGCCTGACCGTCCTCGCCTTCACCCACCCGCACTCCTCGATCCATGAGCACGACAGCGCGATCTCCTCGGCCTGGCTGGCGCTCATCGGCTGGGCGAGCCTGGCCCTGCGGAACCCCTTCACGCTGGGGATCGCCCGCCGCAGCGCTCCCAAGGAGGTCTGGAACGCCCCGCACTTCATCCGCATCAACACGGTCATCACCATGGTGTGGACGGTCGGCTTCACCCTTTCCGCCGCCGGCGAGTTCACCTGCTCCGCGCTCGGCGCCGGGTCCGCCCTCCAGATCTTCTGCAAGGCCGCCGGGTTCGTCGTCCCCGCTATCTTCACGGCCCGCTACGTCAAGAAGGTCCGGGCCCGCGTCGCCGCCAAGATGGCCGCCATGGAGGCCGCCGCCCCTGCCGCTCCCGCCGCGGAGCCCGTCCAGCCCCTCGCCTACGCCAAGCCGTGACGAGCGGCCGGCCGGGGCCCCTGCCAGGGCCCTCCCTACGCCCCCTACGCCCCCTGCTCCCCCGCCCCGTTCCCCCGGTGCCTCGCCGCCGGGGGAACGGCCGCGCGTACGATCGCGGACTCCACCGCCGCGATGCGGTCGGCGAGCAGCCCCAGCGCAGCGAGGGTACGGACCCGCGGGTCCTCGTCCGCGCCGCCGAGGGCCTGCGTACGGACGTACGAGGTCTTGATCTCCGCCCAGCGCGCCGCCTGTTCGGGGCCGAGGGTGCCGCGCAGCTCGGCGAGTTTCAACAGGTTCGCCTCGGCGCCGGTGGTCAGGGTCTGGGCCTCGCCGGAGTAGTGGTCGTCGATGACGGCGGTCAGTTCGGCGTCGTTCATGACGGGCGCGATCCGCTCCACGATCTTGTTCATGTTGCGGTACGAGCCCTGGAGCTGGAACGGCGGCTCGGTGCGGCTGGCGTCCGTACGGGCCGCCGACGCGATGTACGCGGTGTTGACGGCGAGGACCGTGCGCCGGGCGGTGAGCAGGTGGCGCAGTACGGCGAGGACGCGGTCCAGCTCGGCCGGCGCGTACGGGTGGGACAGCCGGTCGGGCCGTACCCCCGTGTCGCCCTGGGCCAGCCGGATCAGCAGGTCGAGGTCGGACCGCTCGCGGGCCGCGAGGGGGGCCAGGACCGGGTTGGAGGTCAGGGCGTTCTCGACGAAGCTGAGGGCGAAGACGTCGTCCTTGCCGGACAGCACGTCGCCGAGGTTCCATACGTCGGCGCGGTTGGCGAGCATGTCGGGGATGCGGAAGAGCCCGCCGGACTCGGTGTAGGGGTTGCCGGCCATGCACACCGCGAACCGCTTGCCGCGCAGGTCGTAGGTGCGCGTGCGGCCGTTCCAGACGCCTTCGACGCGGCGCTGGGCGTCGCACAGTGAGATGAACTTCTGGAGCAGTTCGGGCGAGGTGTGCTGGATATCGTCCAGGTAGAGGAGGGTGTTGCTGCCCGCCTCCAGCGCGAAGTTGATCTTCTCGACCTCCTGCCGCGCGGTCGCGTCGGGCGCCTGCGCCGGGTCCAGCGAGGCGACGGAGTGCCCCAGGGACGGGCCGTTGACCTTGACGAGGGCCAGGCCGAGGCGGTCGGCGACGTACTCCATGAGGGTCGTCTTGCCGTATCCCGGCGGGGAGATGAGCAGCAGCAGGCCGCTGTTGTCGGTGCGCTTCGCGTCGCCCGCCGCGCCGAGCTGCTTGGCGAGGTTTCCGCCGATCAGCGGCAGGTAGACCTCGTCCAGCAGGCGGTTGCGGACGAAGGCGCTCATCACCTTGGGGCGGAACTCGTCCACCCGCAGCCGGGACCGCTCGGCCTCGACGAGCCGGTTGCGGCGCTGCTGGTACGCGCGGAAGCCGGGCACCCGCTCGTCGCGGAACGCCCGGGTACGGGCGAGGAGTTCGTCGATGCGGAGGTCGAGGCCGCGGCCGGTGATCCGGGGGTGGGCGCCGAGCAGGCCGTCGACCCGCGCCGTGAGCCGGGCGTCGGAGTCGTAGCGGGCCGCGTCGGGGCAGAGCTCGATGGCCACGGCCTCGGCCACGACGCCGGGCGGCACGTCCTCCCCGCTCCCGGCCAGGTACGAGCCCAGCCACGCCGCTACGAGCTGACGCCGGGCGTCGAGGGACGCGGCGCCGAGCGAGGCGGCGTCCAGCGAGACGACATCGAGGGGCGCGGCGTCGAGGGGCGCGACGGCCAGCGCCCGCAGCTCCTCGTCGTACGCCGGGCCGCCGCTCGCCCTGCGGAACTTCTCCAGCAGGGCCCGCGCCTCGCCGGACGCCGCGAATCCTTCCGGCCCGGCCGCCAGCTCCTCGAAGAGGTATTCGGCGGCGAGCGCGCCGGAAACCTCTTCCTGCCCTCCGTGCGCATCGACCGACGCATCGACCCGCCCTCCGAACGCGTCGACCTGCGCCGCCAGTTCCGCCGTCAGGTCGGCGATGGCCGGGGCCAGCCCGAACGTCTCCCGGGCCCGCGCCAGCGACCGTACGCGCAGCGTCCAGTGCTCGCGCGCCGCGCCGTCCAGGCCGTGCGTCCAGAAGATCTGGGCGGCGGCGCGGTCGGCCGCCGGGTAGCGCAGCAGCCCCGCGTCCGCGTGCAGGGCGAGCAGCGCGCCGAGGATCGCGGTGGCGTCGTGGTCGTGGACGCCGCGCTCGTACCCCTCGTCGTACGCGGCGTCGGCGGCGGTCCGCACCAGGGCGGCCAGCTCGTCGGGGCCCGCGCCGTACAGGGTGGCCGGGTCGTGGTCGGCGAGGATCTTCGCGGCGAGGTGTTCGGCGCGGTAGACGTCGGCGGACTCCGAGGGGAGGAGCTGGTCCCAGTACGGGCGGGTGTCCGCGAAGCCGGGGTCGGTGACCGGCGCGCGGTAGTCGGTGCCGGTCAGCGCGAAGGCGAGGGTGTCGCCGTGCGGAACGAGGGTCAGGTCGAGGGCCTGGGTGTTGACGGCGAAGCGGTGGCGGCCGAGCCGGATCGTCTCGCCGCCGTCGAGGTACAGGTCGGCGCGGTCGCGCAGGGCGCGTCCGGCCTCCTGGCGGGCGGCCTTCAGCCGGCCGTCGAGCTCGTCGGCCCGTACGCCGTCGCCGAGTTCGCGCAGTTCGTCGGCGGTGCGGCGGACCTTGGCGACCATGGGGTCGGACGCGAAGTAGGTGTTGACCGCGTCGAGGTCGGCGAGGGTGGCGGCCCGCCGGTTGATGGTCTCCAGGACCCGGTTCGCGGAGTCGGCGAGGCGTTCGGCGTGCCGGGCGCGGGCGTCCTGGAGGGTCTGCTTGCGGGAGGAGAACGCCTCGTAGACGTCGGTGCGCTTGGCGGACAGCTCGGTGAGGAAGTCGTCGGACTCGGCGAACCTTGCTTCCAGGTTCTCCAACTGGAGGAGCAGGCGCGCCAGTTGCTCCTCACACGCCTCGGGGGTGTCGGCGGCGGCCAGCGCGCCCGTGACGGCCTGCCCGAGCAGCGCGAACTCGGCGGCGAACTCGGCGCGCCCCTCGTGGTCGAGGAGTTCGCGGCGGCGCGCGGCGAGGGTGGCGCGGGCGCGGTTGACGCCGCCGAGCACCTCGGCGATCCGCTCCAGGATGGAGGTGCGTACGGTCGCGTCGCCGATGTCGAGGCCCGCGACGACCTCGGTGAGGATCTGGAGGCCCTCGGTGCGCTCGTCGAGGCGCTCGCCGACCGGGGCGGCCCCGGCGACGGTGGTGATGGCCTCCGCGTCGGCGGTCAGCCGCTCGACGTCCTCCTGGTACCCGTCGAACGCGTCGTCCTGCTGGAGGAAGTCCACGGCGCGCTGCGCGGTGGCGTCGATGTCGTCCGCCACCTCGGCGGCCAGCGCGTCGATCCGCTCGACGTCCGCGTACCGCAGCTCGCGCAGGGTCTCCAACCGGCCCTGGGAGCCCCGGAGTTCGGTGAGCTGCCCGACCCAGGCGTCGGCGCTGCGGGGCGCCTCGCCACGGATGCGCCGCACCAGCGAGGCGAGGTGCGCCGCGGCCTCGCCGAGCGCGTCGGCGGCCTGCTGGGTGAGGTTCTGTACGGTGTCGAACTCCGCCAGCACCTGCTCCGCGGTGCCCCGCACCCGCTCCAGGGGCTCCTGGAGGCCGCCCAGCGCGTCGTCGGCGAGCCAGTGGAAGCGGTCGGTGAGCCGGGAGCAGGCGTCGGTGATGGCCTCGAACCCGGCGCGCGTGCCGGTGGGCTCGGCGGCCGTCCGCGCCACGGTCAGCAGCTCGGAGACGCCGCGCACCAGGTCGGCGTTGCCCACCCGCTCCAGCGGCCCGGTGCCCGCGGCCCCGGCGGCGTACGTCTCGGAGACGTACGGGCTCTGCCAGGTCTGCACGGCGTGCACGCGGGACGGCCCGTCGGAGCCGGCGCGCAGCGCGATCAGCGTGCCGTCGTCGAAGAGCGCGTAGCCGTGGCAGAGCAGCGGGGTGGCGACCTCCTTGCGGATGAGGTTGTAGGACAGCAGCAGGGTGCGGCCGTCGGCGGGGTCGCGGAAGGCGTAGAGGACGTCCTCGCCGTTGGGCGAGGGGGTGGCCCCCTCGAAGCCGAGGCCGTCGGTGTCGAGGGCGTCGAAGGTGCGGGACGCGCCGGTGGCCAGGCAGTAGCCGCCGGGGAAGATGACGCCCTGGTCGTCGGGGAGGCGCAGGCACGCCTGGCCGATGCCGTCGAGCCGTACGACGGTGCGCGTGGTGGCGTTGTACACGAGGTGGCGCTGAACGCTCTCGTTGTACGGGCGTACGCGCAGCAGCACGAGCGGGCCGATGCGGGCGTGCTCGATGTCCGCGTCGGCCAGCGACTGGAGCGGCTCCTCGACGGGCTCGCTGTAGAGGCCCTCGGCGGACTCGGTGGTGTTCTCGGTCTTGACGGTGAGGGCGCCGCCGACGGTGGAGACGTAGATCCCGCCGCCGACCGCCACGTGCGGGTGGCGGCCGAGTACGTGGTCGTCGCGGGTGGTGGCGGTCCACTCGATGTCCTGGGACTGCGGGAGGGCGTGGTCGCGCTCGCCGCGCGCGTCGAGGTAGCGCGGCGTGCCGTCGGCGGCGAGCTGCCAGCGCAGGACGCGCAGGTCGCCGGGGTTCGGGCCGGTGCGGAAGACGGCGAGGAGCTTGCCGTCGACGCGCCGCAGGCGGCGGAGGGCGGCGGCGCGGTAGTAGCGGTGCAGCTCGCCGAACTCCCGCCGGAACGCGGAGTCGTGGAGCAGTTCGGGGAGGTCCTGCTCGTCGGCCTCTTCGAGGGCGACGCCGTCGCCCTCACGGCGCAGGGTGTGCAGCGCGAAGACGTCCTCGACGGCGGTCTCGGTGCCCGCGCCGTCCGGAGTGGTGTAGCCGAGGAGGAGCCGCCCGCCGACGGCGGCGACGTCGCACGGTACGCACCGCTGCTCGGTGCGCACCTGCTCGGTGCCGAGGAGCCGCAGCTCGGTGGAGCCGAAGGTCTCCACGCGCCGCGCGTTCAGCGCCTCCGCGCCGCGGGCCAGCTCGGCGGCCTGCGCGGCCAGCCGGTCGCGCAGCACCTCGTACGTACCGGCGTCGAGCCCACCGGCCGCCCCCGCGCCGTCCTCACGCTCCGCGCGCCCGTCCCGGCCCTCGGTGTTCACGTCCACCCCAACTCCCTGGTACTTCCGCTGTGCGCGGCGGGCCTGGGCCCGTCGTTCCGTTCCGCCTCGGCCACGCGCGGGCCGGGCCGCCGCCCCTGGGGCGCGGCGGGCCCGGCCCGCGATCGGGGGCTACTTCGCCCCGGCCGCCGCGCCGTTGAGCTGCGCGCCGCCCGGCTGTCCGCCATTGAGCCGCGCCGGACCCGCCAGGTCCGTGAGCTTCACATCGGCGAGGCCGCCCGCCTTCGCGGACTCCAGCAGGCCCTTGAGGGCGCCCGCCTGGGGGCCGCCGCCCGCGATGAGCTTGGTCAGCGCCCCGGCGATCGTCAGATCGCGCACGCCGTCCGCGCCCAGGCCGCTCAGCATCGCGCCGAGGTCCTGCGTGAAGGTCGAACCGTCCTTGTCCAGCCACGGGCCGGCCATGGTGCGGACCGCTTCGGAGTTGCCGACGAAGGCGTCCACGCCCTTGCCCAGGGCGATGGAGTTCACGAGGCGGTCGAAGAAGACGCTCTCCCCGCCGACGATGTCGATCTTCGCGTTCTCCAGGCCGGTGGCGAGCACCGTGGCCTGCGCCTCGGCGACCTGCCGGTGCACGTCGATGCCGGCCAGCCGGATGTCCTTCTCGGCCTCCAGACGGAGCCGGAACTCCTCGTGCCCGCGGCTCGCCGCGTCCAGCGCGGCCATCGCCGCCGCCTTCTCCGTGAGCCCCTCGGCCTCGGCCTTCAGCTTCTGCTTCAGCCCCTCGGCGCTCGCGAACGCCTTCTCCTTGGACACTTCCGCCTCGGCGCGGCCGACCTTCGCGATGGCCTCGGCGTTGCGCTCGCGCACCTCCGCCTCGGCGAGCCCGACGGCCGCGGCGTCCGCCCGCTTGCCCTCCGCCAGCTGCACGGCGGCCTGCGCGTCGAGGTCGGCGGCCTTGCGCCGGGCCTCGGCCAGGGCCAGCGTCTCGGCGGCCCGGTGACCGGCCGCCTGCTCGGCGGCCTCGGCCGCCTTGATGTCCTTGACCAGCCGCTCCTGCGCCTCGGCCTCGGCCCGGATGATCAGCGCCTGGCGCTCCCGCTCGGCCTCCTCGACCGTACGGAGCTTCTTGATCTCCTCCTCCTGGGCGGCGACGGTCTTCTCGACCGCGATCCGCTCCCGGACGACGTCCGCGATCTCCCGCTTCTCGGCCTCGACCTCCTTGTCGGCGGCGATGCGCCGCAGCTGCGTCTCCCGCTCCCGGGCGATGACCTCCAGCAGCCGGTCCTTCTCGATGCGCTCGTTCTCGATGGCGATGACGCGCTCGCGGTTCTTCTGCGCCACGGCGACCTCGCGGTCGCGGTTCTCGCCCTGGATGCCGAGCGCTTCCTCGGTCTTGATGTGCGCGCTGTGCGACCGCAGCCGCTCCTCGGCCTGCACCCGCGCCGTCTCGGCCTCTTCCTTGGCCCGTACGGTCTCGATCTCGCGGGTCTGCTTGATCTCGGCGTCCGCCTGGCGGCGCTCCAGCTCCAGCACCGCCTCGCGGGCCTCGACGTTCTGCCGGGTGATCTCCTTCTCCTCCGTGCGCTGGTACTCGTTGGTGCGCACGTGCTCGATCGCCGTCAGCTCGGTGATCTTGCGGATGCCCTGGGCGTCCAGGATGTTCGCGGAGTCGAGCTGCGCCATCGGCGTCTGCTCAAGGAAGTCGATCGCCGCGTCTTCGAGGTGGTAGCCGTTGAGGTCGGTGCCGATGACCGCGATGATGCGGTCCCGGAACTCCTCGCGCTTGGTGTAGAGGTCGACGAAGTCCAGCTGCTTGCCGACCGTCTTGAGCGCCTCGGAGAACTTCGCCGCGAAGAACTCCTGAAGCGTGCGCGGGTCGCTGGCGCGCTGGGTACCGATGGCCTGGGCCACCTTGACGACGTCCTCGACGGTCTTGTTGACGCGCACGAAGAAATTGATGTGGATGTCGGCGCGGATGTTGTCCTGGCAGATCAGGCCCTCGCGGCCGGTGCGCCGGATCTCGATGGTCTTCACCGAGATGTCCATGTACTCGGCCTTGTGCAGCACCGGCAGCACCACGGCGCCGGTGAAGGTGACGTCGACCCGTTTCGTCTTGGAGATGATCAGCGCCCTGCCCTGCTCGACCTTGCGGAACAGTCGGCTGACGGTGAACAGCACCCCGAGGGCGACGATCAGCAGGACGGCGACGAGCACGCCTATCCCGATGGCGGTGGTATCCATGGCGGAACCTCTGTCGAATCAGTTGCGGTAAAGGGAAGTCTGTATAAAAAGGGGGACCGGGCCGGTCAGTACGCCGGACTGCCGGGGTCGAGCGCTTTGCCGAACGGCACCTCGAAGGCCCCGATCCGGAAGAACTCGCCGTCGGCGTCGTAGTCGAAGATCAGCGCCGTCGCGCCCGCGGCGAGCCCGGACTCGTCCGTACGCACCTGGATGATCGCGGTCGAGCCGTCCTCGGCGGCCACCTCGGCCTGCCCGAACCCGCTGTCCACCCGGCCGGTGCGCACCACGCAGATCCGGCCCACGAAGTCCAGGCGCGAGGGCGGCCGTTCGTCGGGGAAGAGGCGGCGCAGCGGCCGTAGGAGCACCCAGGTGACGGCCCAGGAGCCCACGACGGCGCCGGCCAGGACGCCCGCGCCCAGGAGCGTACGCGTCAGCCCCTGGGCGTCGGTCTTCTCCAGCAGGACCGTTCCGGCGAGGGCGAGGAACCAGGCGAAGGCGGTCAGCAGCGACAGGACGACGGTGACCGGCACGCCCCCGAGCCCGGCCGCGGCGACGAGGCCCGTGAGCCCGCCCGGACCCGAGCCGTCGGCGTGTCCGTCGGCGGAGGCGTCTCCGTGGCCGTCGGAGAGGTCGTGGTGGCCGTGGCCGTCGGAGTCGACGCCGCCGACGAGGACGAGCAGCCAGTACGCGACGACGACCACCAGCGCGAAGCTGAACACGACGGCCGGGAAGCCGAGCGCGGCCGCGAGGAAGTCGTCCACCGGGCGCCGTCCCTTCGTTCTGTTCTCTCGTGAACTCCCGAGGAGTTCCTCCGCTGGGCGGGGACGGCGTCGCGGCGGGCCTCGGCGCCAGGTCCGTTTCCGGAACCTGGCACCGGGGCCGTCCCCCGTTGTTCCCCCTATATGCATATTGGCAGACGGGAACGGGTGTGTGCATTGCCGGGTTCCGGCAATCTTTATGGTTCCCTGATGCCGGGTGCTGGCCCCTTCGCGCGTCTGCCACCCTGGAAACCACGCGCTAAGAAACCGTCAAGGGCGCGTTAAGAGGTGGAGAGACCACGTGACAAAGCCGGAGCCGACCGAGGACTACCTGGCCGGCTACGCCGAGCTGCTCACCGAGGTGTCGGCGACCGGCCGACGGCTCAACCGCGCCGAACTGGAATCGCGCCGCACCCTCGGCGAACGCGCCGGGGAGAGCGGCCACGGGCTGCGCACCCTCGTCGTCGGCCACCTCGCCGCCACCCGCGCCCTGTGGTCCGAACTGCCCGCCACCACCGGCCCCACCGGAACACGCGGCCTGCGCGCCACCGCCGAGTCCGTCCTTGCCGTGACCGAGCAGGCGATCGACGCCTTCGCCGAGGGGTACGAGCGCGCGCAGCGGCTGGCCGTACGGCAGGAAGAGGCCGCGCGCCGCGAGTTCATCGACGACCTGCTGTACGGGCGCAGCGACCTGGGCCGCCTCTCCGGGCGCGCCGAGCGGTTCGGGCTGCGCCTCGCCCACGCCCACGCCGTCGCCGTCGCGACGGGCCCGGAGCCGTACGACGACGCGCACCCGGCGATGCGGCGGGTGGAGACGGCGCTCAACGGCCGGTTCAGCGAACGCCGCATCCTGCTGACCACCAAGGACGGCCGGCTGATCTGCGTGGCGCCGGGCGACGAGGACGACGTGCTCCGCTACTTCACCAAGCAGGCGCACGCCGCCACCGACGGCGGCCAGGTGGCCATCGGCCGCCCCCACGAGGGCGCGGGCGGCGTCGTGCACTCCTACGAGGAGGCGCTGGGCGCACTGGACCTCGCCTCGAAGATGGCCCTCGACGCCCCGGTCCTGCGCGCCGCCGACCTCCTCGTCTTCCCCGTCCTGACCCGCGACCGGCAGGCCCTCACCGACCTGGTGCGCTCCACACTGGCCCCGCTGCGGCAGGCCCGCGGCGGGCCGGAGCCGCTGCTGGCTACGCTCGACGCCTACTTCGACTCCGGCTGCGTCGCGGCGGAGGCCGCCCGCCGGCTGGCCCTGAGCGTCCGGGCCTTCACCTACCGCCTCAAGCGCATCCACGAGCTGACGGGGTCCGACCCCGCCGACCCGATGCACCGCTACACCTTGCAGACGGCGGTCATCGGCGCCCGGCTGCTGGACTGGCCCACGCGGGAGTTGTAGGGCGGGAGGCTGTAGGTGGCTTTATGGGCGGGGCTTACGGGCCGGGGCCGGGGACGTGCGGACGCCCGTACGCGCCGGGGCCGGGCGTACGGGCGCGTGCCGGGGCCGGCCGCGGCGACGGGGGAAGGGGCGTGCCACGGCCGGCCTCGGGGGGAGAGCTGCTCAGCCCTGGTACTCGGCGTGCAGCAGCCAGTTGCGGGGGATGTTCGGAACCTCGCGCGGGAACACCTCGTACGGCCAGCGGCCCTTGCCGATGCCCTCCTCGCCCGGCTCGTTCAGCCGGTTCACCTGCCAGCCGGACAGCGCGAAATAGCCCTCGGGGTCATCCGTGCCGAAGAGCCAGGGGATGCCGTCCGCCTTCAGGGCGCCCAAGAAGAGCTGGGTACCGATGTTCTTCAGCAAGGACTCGCTCAATACGTCCAGCGCCACGTGGCTGCCCGGCGCGGAGCCCTCCGCGAGGAGGTCGAGCAGCGAGCGCACCTGGTCGTCGGTGAGGAAGAACAGCAGCGCCTCGGCCACCCACAGGGTCGGCTTCTCGGGGTCGAACCCGGCCTCGTACAGGGACGACAGCCACGGCTTGGTGAGGTCGGCGCCCACCACCCGCCGGTCCACGGACGGCTTGGCGTCCACCTCGGCCAGCCGCCGCTCCTTGACCTCGAAGAGCGCCGAGTGGTCCACCTCGTAGACGACCGCGTCGGTGGGCCAGGTGAGCCGGAAGGCCCGCGCGTCCATACCGGCGGCGATGAGAACGACCTGGCGTATCCCGCCGTCGCGCACATGGGTGGCGATGGCGTCGTCCAGGTACTTGGTGCGGATGGACACGAAGTCCGCGAGGCCGCCCCCGCCGTACTTCTTCAACAGGTCGAACCCGGTCTCCGAGGCGAGCGGGCGGGCCAGGTCGTCGCGGAACAGCGCGTCGTCCCGTTCGGTCTCCAGGGCGCGGGCCGCCGCGGTCCACTGCGAGGTGTGCGAAACAGCTTCCATCTCTCGTCTTCCTCCGTACTCCGGTGTCACGGGCGTGGGCTGGGCGAAGGGAGCGGGCTCGGCGCGCTCACTCGCGCGGCCGGCGGCGGAACATGCTGTAGAGCGTCAGCCGCATGACGGGCAGCCCCTCGGCGTCGGTGAGTTCACCCCGCTTGTGCAGGGTCGCGCAGTCCGGGCGGGTCATCGACGGGGTGATGCCGGTGACGGTGAGCCGCCCGGTCAGCACGTCGCCGGGGCGGGTCGGCCGCAGCCAGCGGAGCTCGTCGACGCCCGGCGAGCCCTCGACCGCCGCGCCGGGCAGCAGCGCGTCCACGTAGAGCCGCATGAACATGGCGCAGGTGTGCCAGCCGCTGGCCACCAGGCCGTGGAAGAGCGAGTCCTGCCCCAGCGCCGCGTCGACGTGGTACGGCTGGGGGTCGAACTTCCGCCCGAACTCGACGATCTCCTGCTCGGTGACCTTGTACGTGCCGAGCTCGTACGCCCGTCCTTCTTCGTAGTCCTCGACGTATCGCAGCATCTCTCCTCGCCTCCGCTCAGCTGACCGTCGCGCCGAGGTACTTCGCTTCGATCCGGTCCAGCGTGCGGAAGTCGTCGACGACGAGGTTGTCGCGGTCGATGGGCTGCCCGCCGACCTCCTCCAGGAGGAAGAGGAACTCGGCGAAGGCCAGGGAGTCGATCAACCGGTTGTCGATGAGGTCGAGATCGGACGCGATCTCACCGCGCTCCGGGTGGCGCTTGAGAATCCATGCCTTGACCTGGTCAATGGGGCGGGCCATGTCGGGGTGTCCCTTCGTGAGGTCGCTTCGGTTTCGGTGCTGCGGTGCTGCGGTGCTGCGGTGCGGTTCGTGGGCGTCAGCGTCAGCGTCAGCGTCAGCGTCAGCGTCAGCGGCGTACGGTCGCCACCGCGACGGCGAAGGCGAACCCGCCGTCGTGGCTGATGCTCAGGCTCAGGTCCGCCAGCCCGGCCGCGTCGGCGAGCCGTCGCGCCGCGCCGTGCAGCACGGCCTCGGGCCAGCCGCCGGGGGCCTTGCGGATCTCGATGGAGAGCCAGGGGAGGCTGCTGAGGGGGGTGTGGAACGTCTTGAAGACGGCTTCCTTGGCGGCGAGCCGGCCGGCCACGGCGGGCAGGAAGGTGCCGTGGTCGGTGGCGCAGTCGCGCAGTTCGCCCGGGGTGAGGAGCGTACCGAGGAAGCGCTCGCCGGAGCCGCGCACCATGCCCTCGACGCGGCTGACGGGGAGGATGTCCACGCCTGTGCGCAGGGCGAGCCCGCCGAGGACGCCGGGGGCCGTTTCGGGAGTCTTTCTCGCTTCGGCGGCCGGTTCGGCGACCGATTCGGGACGGGCTCGCGCTTCCGGGTGGGGCGGCGTCGCGGCGGGGGCGGCGGCCCGTGGCGCGGCGGTCGTCACGTGACGGCCGCGCACGCGTCCTCGACGGCCGAGAACGCCTTGTCCCAGTCGCCGGCGTACCGGTGCTCCAGGGCGAAGATCCAGCGCTCCAGGCCGAAGGCCACACAGCTCGTGAAGACCGGTTCGTCCGTCTCCCCGATCCGGATGCCGCACCGCTCCCCGAAGAAGTTGCGGTGCACGTTGACCGACGCGATGGCGGTCTCCGCGTACACGAACTCGTGCTTGACGGGGGCGAGTTGCTGGAGCACCGCGCGGGAGCCGCCCTTGTCGTAGAAGGGATCGGAGGCGACCTCCTTCTCCACCGGGAGCCCGGCGGCCTCGGCGAAGTCCCGCACCTGCTGCCCGTAGACGGCGAGGTGGTGCTGGGTGTGCTCGTGCGTGCCTAGAGCCACGATCTCCCGCATGTGGAAGCCCAGCAGCCGGCGCAGCCCCTCGTACCGGTCCTCGTTGCGGTAGCAGCGGCCCAGTACCGTCACCGTCCGCGCGCCGTCGACCGACTGGCCGGCGTGGTGCAGGAAGACGCCGTAGCAGGCCGCCGACGGCAGGGCGAGGGCGGCGGGCCGCAGGCTGTCGGGCGCGTAGGAGCCCGTACGGGCCTCGGCCGCGCGACCGGCGGGGTCGTCGACGTCCAAGGTCGAGGCCACGACGGCGAGTTGTGGAAAGTTCTCGTAAAAGTCGAGGGCGGCCAGGTCGGCGACCGGCAGCAGCGGCGGCATCGTGAGCGGCAGCGCGCCGCGCCGTTCGCCCCACCCCCGGAAGGTCTCGTCCAGGAGGTTCAGGAGCTGGGTGGCCTCCGGGCCCAGGGCGGCGAGGCCGGGGGCCGGTCGTTGCGTCGGGGCGGTCGAGGACATGAGATCACCTCTTTCCTTGTCGCGGACGTGCTTTTCGTGTGTTTCTGTTCGGCAGGAAGCGGAAGCCTGTTTATCGCGTCGGACCGGAAGGTGGAGGGGAGTTGGGCCGGACGTCGGCGGCCGGAAGTTTGGCCGGAAGTCGGCCCGAGGTCGACCGGAAGTCGGTCGGAAGTCGGTCGAATGCGCGTCAGGCGACGAGCGGAAGCTCCTCGTCCGCGAATATCCCGGCCTTCGCGAAGAAGCCCATCGGCTTGCGCACGGCCCGTCGCTCGTGGGCCCGGCGTGCGGGGTCCTCCAGGACTCGCCTGCGGAATCCCAGCGGATCGCCGATACCGGCGTCCTTGTACACCTGCGGGTTGTAGAAGGACTGGAGGCTGTAGGCGATATAGCGCTTCAGGTAGTCCGCGATCTCGCGGCGCTGTTCCGCGTCCAGCCGTTCGCGCAGCGGTTCGTAGAGCAGCGAGACCAGTTCACGGCCGAATGCGATGTGCCGGGATTCGTCCCGGTGGTGTATCCGGTTGACCTGGCGGATCGTGTCGTGGAGGAGTTCGTCGTCCGCCATGGTCGAGTTGTAGTGGTCGACGATCTCCTCGAAGAGGAGAATGCGCGAGAACACCAGGAAGTGTTCCACGTCGACGTCCACTTCGCTGTCGCCGGCACCGCCGCCGGCCGCCTTGAACGGAACCGCCGACGGGTAGAGCTTTCCGCCGTAGCGCAGGCAGAATTCGGCGAAGAACCACATGTGTTCGTTCTCTTCGCCGATGAAGTGGTGGAAGAAGTCCGAGGGCACCTCGAAGCCCGGCATATGGATGCGGTTGACCACTTCGGTGAGCAGCTCGCGAATGCCGTGCACGTTCAGGCTGTAGAAGTTCACGCTCTCCCAGCGGCTCAGCTCCGTCAACTGGGCGTCGTTCAGCTCCTCGCGGGCCGCCGTGCCGTGGGTGCTGGTCAGCTCGCGCGTCATCCACGGCGCATCGGTGGGCAGCGTATCGGGCCAGGCGAATGTCTTATAGGGGTTGTAGTAATCCTGAATGGCCTTTTCCTGAAGCCGGGCCAGGATTTTCTCGAACCTCTCCGTGGCCAGGGTGTCGACGGCTGCCATACACTCTCTCCTTTGCTGTGCCACTCGGCGGCGAATGCCGGAACAGAAACGCATGGAGACGGCCGGACCTGGGCATGCGTCCGGGCAACCGGATTACCCTTAACGCGATCTTCGCAACGCGGACATACATGTGTGGTGGCGGCACTTACCTATGGGGAGTACCTTGCAGGCGTGGTGGGGAAGGCCTGTCCTAATGGCTGTCCGGCCATGCGCCACACACTAGACACGACGAGTCGGACCCGGGAAGTGCCAAGATCGCAAGGGTGATGCGCGAGACGCATCGGCCCAGGTGAAAGACGGGGGAGACGAAAGATGGCGAAGCTCAGCGGAAGTTCTGATCTTGAACTAAGGCACTTACGATCTTTTCTCACGCTGGTCGAGCACCGCAGTTTCCGGGGGGCCGCCGAGGCGCTCTGGGCCTCTCAGTCGGCGCTCAGCCGGACTATTGCGCAAATGGAACACATCGTCGGTCAAAAACTGATCGAACGCGGACATAATGGCGTTTCGTTATCGGCGGCGGGCGAGCGATTCCTGCCCTACGCGGCGCGCGCCGTGGCAGCCGCCGACGACGCCGTCAAGGCCACCGCCTCCCGCCACTCGACGCTGCGCGTCGGCTTCTCCTGGAACGCGCTGGGCCGGGACACCGCGCCGCTGATCAAGGAGTTCGAGGAGCAGAACCCGGGCGCGCGGGTGGAGTTGCGCCGCATCGACGACGTTCCGTACGCCGGCCTGGAGGACGGCCGCAGCCACGCCGCGATCCTGCGGGGCACGCTGTCCGACCCGAGCATCAAACATGTGCTGCTGTACGAGGAGTCCCGCGTCGCCGCCCTGCCCAAAGGGCACCCGGCGGCGGTGCTGCGCGAGGTGACGCTGGACGACATCCGGCACGACCCGCTCGTACTCAACATCATCTCGGGCACCACGGTGCGCACCATCTGGAAGGACAGCGAGAGCGCCACCCGGCCGGTGATCGGCGTGCACAACCTGGAGGAGTGGCTGGAGGCCATCGCCGCCGGGCGCGGGATAGGGCTGTCCAGCGCGTTGACGCCCTGTCTGCACCCGCACCCCTGGGTGGTGTACCGGCCGGTCATGGACGCGCCGCCGCTGCCGGTCCTGCTCTGCTGGGACGCGGTGCGCCCGCACCCCCTCACCCCGCGGTTCGTGGCCCTGGCCCGCTCGCGGACGGAGGGCGGGCCCGTGTTCGACCCGCTGCACCCGATCACGGCGGACTCCGCCGCACCGGGTGCCAGCGCGTCGGATACCGCCGTGTCGGAGGGGGCCGCGCCGAAGGCCGACGGGCCGGATTCCGCCGTGCGCAAGGGCGCCCCTGAGACAGCTGTACGGACAGTCGCTTCGGACGCCGCCGCGCGCAAGAGCACGTCAGAGGCCGCCGTACGCAGGGGAACGCCGGAAGCCGCCGTACGCAAGAGCGCCGCGCGTGACTCCGGACGCGCCGGGCCGCCCATCGGCGGTACGTTCACCACGGTGCGCTGGAAGCCCGTGCGCTCCGGGTCCGTACCACCCGATCGACGGTGATGTCGACGACCCGCTCCACCTCCAACCCCCAGACCGTGCGCGGAGGTTCGTGTTCGATGGCGGCGCGGCCGGTGAGGTGGACCGTGTCACCCGTGCCGAAGTCGCGGAGGACCAGGCCGACGCGCGGGTCGCTCCACAGGTTCCCGAGGGTGTTGAACATGGCGTTGCCCGCGTAGTCCGGGAGTTGGACGCGGTTCGGCCCGGCGACGCGCAGGAAGCCGGGCGGGCCGCCCCGGTGGGAGACGTCCGCCCCCGCTTCCGGGTGCTTCGTCGCGATGAACAGGGTGTCGGACCGGCCGATCAACTCCGTGTCCCAGTAGCCCAGTTCGGTGTGGACGGAGCTTTCCCGGCCATGGGAGAGGAGCCCGGGGTCGAGCCGGCGGCGGTGGATGAAGCGGGGGCAGTTCCCGTACGCCTCGTCCACGCCCAGTTCGATCAGCCCCGGGCCCCAGGAGCGGACCCGGCCGTTGACGCGCAGCCGGCGTCTCCGGGTGAAGTCCATGGCGATCAGGCCGACGCGGTCGCCGGGGCGGCGGGGTCCGATGGGGTCGTCGACGCCCAGGTCGCCCGTGCTCGGGGTGACAGTGCTCGGGGCGTTGGCGCTCGGGGTGACGGTGCCGGGCGCGCCTGTGTCGCGGCCGTCCGGGTCAAGGGCGTCCGGGTCAAGGGCGTCCGGGTCGACGGCGTCCGCCCCTGCCCGTCCGACGATGCGCACCGAGCCCGGCGAGGCGCGTACGAACCCCGGCTCCCCCAGCAGCACCGATGCCCACATCCGACCCTCCGCGTCGGCCGCGCCCAACGCGACGCAGGACACGGACGACAGGAACGCCTGGGCCATCAACTCGACGCGCGTACCGAGGATCACGGAGACCCGCTCGGCCTCCGCCTCGACCCCGGCGGCGCGCTGAACGGCCCGTTCGCCCTCGTGGTAGACGGCGTCGCGGGAGGTCGTACGGCCCCGGGGCGCGGGACTCACGCCGGGCCCCGGCCCGAAGTCGGCGCGCCCGCCTCCGCCTTCGCGTCGCCCCCACTCGGACGCTTCCCGTCACGCGCGGCCTGCCCGGCGGAGGGCTCAGTTGACTGCCGCCCGGCGGACTGTCCAGTGGATGCCCCGGTGGACTGTCCGGCGGGCCGGGCGGCCGGCGTCGGGCGGCGCAGTACGGTCGCGACCACCAGCAGGCTCAGCGCGGTCGTGGCGGCGGCGACCGCGAAGGCCGTGGTGTATCCGGTGTCGGCGGCGATCAGCCCGCCGACCGGCCCGGCGGCCATGATGCCGAGGTCCCAGTACGAGGTCATCACGCCGACCGAGGTGCCCGGCCGCAGCGCTCCGGTGCGGTGCAGGGTCATCGCGACCGTGGCCGGGTACATGAGGGCGACGCCCGCGCCGGTGAGCACGGTGCCGACGAGCGCCAGCGCCTCGTTCCCCGTCCCCGCGATGAGCAGCAGGCCGACGGCTTCCACGACGAGGGAGCCGAGCGCCACCTGCACGCCGCCCTTGCGGTCGACCAGCGGCGAGCCGAGGGCGCGGGCGAGCAGGAATCCGGCGGCGAACACGGCGAGGGCCGCGCTGTCGCCGCCGATGCCGTCGTGGTGCAGATGCAGGACGAGCAGGGCGTTGACGGTGCCGTACCCGTAGCTGGAGAGGCCGAAGGCCAGACCCGGCAGCGAGGCGCCGACGGGCACGATCTCGCGGAAGCCCTTCGGCAGCGGGGAGAGCCCGTCGTCGTTGCGGTTGTCGCCGGAGGTGGTGAGCACGAGGACGGCAGAGGCGATGCCCAGCACGATCACGCCCCACCACACGCCGCGGTACCCGCTCAGGTGGTTGAGGCCCACGGCGACGACGGGGCCGAGCGCCAGCCCGCCCCACATCGACAGGCCGAACCAGCCCGCGACCCGGCCGCGGCGCTGCGGCGGGGTGTCGGCGAGCACCCAGGGAATGGCGCCCGAGAACAGCGCCGCCTCGCCCACGCCCATGATCAGCCGGGCCGCGATGAGGCTCCCCGGGTTGGGGGCGATGAGGTGGCCCGCGCCGCCGATCGCGCCGAGCACACCGCCGGTCGCCACGACCGGGCGGGCGAATCCGGCGTCGGCGAGCCGGCCGGCGAAGGGCCGAGCGCAGGCGGTGGCCAGGAAGGCGATGCCCACGACCGTACCGGCGATCAGCGGACCGCCGTGGAAGTGCTGGACGACGTAGGACGGCAGCGACTGGAGGGTGGCGCCGAGCGCCATGTATCCGCAGAGAACCGCCGCCCACAGCCGCCGGACGGGAACCGGTAGGCGAGGCGTCATACGGGAGAAGATACCGCACGGGACCATCTCTGGGAAGTGAGACGGTACGTTACCTTCTCGTCCGGTCCTCGCCTAGAATGTCCGTATGCCAGTGAAGGCAGGAGCCACCATCGACCCGCGCGCCACCCGCGCCCGCGTGCTGGCCAGCGCTGTCCAGCTGTTCTACGAGCGGGGCGTGCACGACGTCGGCGTCGACGAGATCGCCCAGCACGCCGGGGCCTCGAAGCTGACGATCTACCGCAACTTCGGCTCCAAGGACGGCCTCGTCGAAGCGGCGCTCCAGGACCGCAGCGACCGCATCCACCTCTGGCTCTCGGGCCGGCTCGCGGCGACGGAGGCCGGGCGGGAGCGGGTACTGGCCCTCTTCGACCTGCTCACCGTCTGGTACGCGCGGGACGGGTACCGCGGCTGCGCGGTCGTCAACACCGCCGTGGAGACCCGGCACCAGGACGGGCCGGTGCGGCAACTGCCCCGGCTCCACCTCGCCCGCTACCGCGAACTGCTGGAACGGCTGCTCACCGAGGCCGGCATCGAACAGCCCGCCGCGCTCGCCCGGAAACTGCTGATCCTCATCGAGGGCGCCACCACCATCACCGCCATCGACGGCGAACCGTCCGCGGGCGAGGACGCCCGGGCCACCGCCGAAATCCTCCTGGACGCCGCGGCGGCGGGGGGCCGTTGAGGGATTTCGGGGCCGTTCAGAGTTCCCGGGGCCGTTGAGGGAACCCGGTGCCGTTGAGGGGTCCCGGTGCCCCCGTTAGCCGTCCGTTAGTGGATCGCCAACGGCGCGGAGCAGGCTGGTCACAGATCGACCGATCGTCACCCCGAGCCAGCTCAAGGGGGCTAACCTCATGTCCTTCACCAGCGCCTATGGACGCCACCAGGTCCGCCGGGCCGTCGTCGCCTCCGTCATCGCCGCCGCGGCCATCGGCCTGACGGCGACCGTCAGCGACGCGGCGCCCGCACACGGCACCGCGGCAACGGCCGGCGCCCACCACGTCTCGGAAAGCGTCAGCGCCAAGGGCGTCAGCGGAACGTGGAAGGGCACCCTGAAGTACCTCGCACCGGGCAAGGTGACCGTGGCGCCCAAGTCCGGGATGGAGCAGGCCTTCTACGTCGGCCCGCACACCAAGGTCCTCGGCGCGGCCGCCATCTGCGGCGACCCCGACGGCAACGTCACCATGGACAAAAACGGCTACGGCACCACGCCGTGCACCCTCAAGCAGCTGATGAAGGCTGCGAAGAAGGAAGCCTTCGAGGTCCGCGCCACCGTCAAGGACGGCGTGGCCACCACGATCGCGGAGCACTACCACCCGTAAGCCCGCGCCGGCAGGGCCGGGCTCGTACGGGCCACGGAATCGGAATACGGACCGGGGTCCAGCGGCGCGGCGGCGTCGCTGGACCCCGGTCTCCGTTTTTGCGACCGACCGCCGGCTACCGACTCCCAGCTGTGGCCGTCGGCTTCAGTCCCGCCGTCGCCGCTTCTTGACCACCTGGCGCGCCCCGTACGCCACCGGCGGCACGATGAGCAGCCAGTACCAGGCCCCGGTGAGGACCATCAGGACGACGGCGATGACACCGGCCGCCGGGAACATCCCGTAGACGGCCGCGGCCGCCGCGCCGCTGAGTTTCGCGGGCGCCGATCCGTCCGGCCGAGCCGCCGGAACGCTGTCGCCGGACCGTGCCGCCGGAGCCGACGCCCGGTCGGCCGTCGGGGCCGGAAGGGCGGAGTCAGCCGCGTCGAAGACCGGGTGCGGCTGCGGAAGATCGTCGAAGAGCCGCAGCAGTTCGTCGCGCGAGGCGGCCGACTGCGCCTTGTCCGACCGCGTGGCGAACTCGGCGTCCGTCAGCCGTCCTTCCACCACGTGCTCGGTCAACGCCTCGACCGCCTGGTCCCGCTCCCGCGTACTGGCCCGTACGCCCGGCAGACTCCCCACTGGAACACTCACCCCTCGTCTCGTCCCACCTGCGGATACCGCCTCCCGGCGATCTCCTCGGCCGTCCAGCGTACGCGGGCTGCGGCGAGGCGCCAGGGGTCCGCCGCGCCCGTCCTGAGACGCCGATCACAATAGGGCGGAGGCGGCAAGCGAACGCGGCCGTCCCCGCGTCTACCAGGTACGACATCCCTACGGAGGAGAGAAGACATGGCCGAGCGCCCGACCGATGAGGAGATCCTGCGGGCCGTCCGCAGAATCCACGAGCTCGAAGAGCGCCACGACCGGCTGGCGGCGCGCGTGACCGAGCTCCGGGTACCGGCCGACGAGGCGGAACTGGCCGAACGGAACCGGGCGGGCGACCAGATGGCCAAGGTCGCCGAGACGCTCGTCATCGAGTCCATCCAGGCCCTGGAGGAGATCGGCATGGTGATGGCGGCCCAGGCCGTCGAGGCCATGGCCGCCGCCGAGGGCATCCCCATGGACTCCGGCATCCCGCCGCACGAGGAGCCCCCGCTGTTCTGACGGCGACGAGCGGGAGGGGGGACGGGAGAAGGAACGGGGACGGGGCGGTACGTACGCCCGTGAGGTACACGCGCGGGACCCGTACGAGCGTGGGGCCCGTACGAGCGTGGGGCCCGTACGAGCGTGGGGCCGTACGAATGTGGGGCCCGTACGAGCGTGGGCTCCGGGCCGCGGGCCGGCGTCGATCGGCCCGCGGCCCGGCGGAAGGGGCGGCACGGGGGACCGCCCCGGTTCAGGGGTTCGCCGGGTTCAGGGGTTCGCCCTGGTTGAAGGACTCGCCGCGGATCAGGGGCTCGCCGGGTCGAAACCGTAGTGCGGGAAGCCGTCGCCGCCGCGGTGATCGCGGCGGTAGACGTACAGGGCCTGCACGCGCCACGCCTCGGACGCGTCGGGGTCCTGCTCGGCCGGGCACTGCCGGACCACCTGGAGGACGCTCGGCCGCCCGGCGACCTGGATGCGGGTGCCGTCCGCCGGGCCGCCCCGCAGTACGGCCGTCTCCCAGGCCGACGCGTCCGCCGGCCCGTCCAGCACCGCCGTCTCCCACACCATCGCGATCTCCCACCCGTCGGTTACGACCGCTACGGTCGCCACGGCCGCGCGTACGGCTCGGCGTCCGTCCGCGTGCCGCCAAGCCTACGCTTCAATAGTTGCGCAAGTGAGAAATTGGGCCGATTCCTTCACACGAACCGGCCCGCGCACCCGCGCACCCGCGCACCCGCGTGCCTGCGGGCTCAGTCGCGCCGGCGGCTGAACATCCGCCGGACCGCGCGCACGATCAGCCAGATCACCAGCACCACCACGAGGATGATGACGATCACCAGCACCAGCAGGAAGATGCCGAGCTTCTTGAAGAACCCGGCTTTCTTCTTCTTGGGCTTCTCCGCGGAGGCCAGGGTCTGCTGCCCCTGCGACGCCACCTGCCCCGTAATCGCCGAGGCGGCCGAAGTCGTCGCGGTACGCGCGTCGTCGGCCGTCACCGCCTGCCGCGCGGATACGGCCGCAACCTGATCGACCGGCGCGGCGGACGCGGCCGCCGGGGCCCCCGCCACCAGAGCGCCGATCAGCAACGCCAACACCGCGACCGCCCGGCCCCGCCGCCCGGCGGGCGCCGCAGCCGGTATGCGGGCCTCGTGCCGACCCTCATCGCACCGTCGTACCGTGTTCACTGGCGTCCTCACATCTCATTCGTGTTGTCCGGCCCCGATGTCCGCACCGCACTGCCGGTGCTCGGAGCGCGTCCATTATGAGCGCGGAACGCTTCCTTCCCGCCCGTAGCGCATCTCGCGACCCGGACGAATCAGCCGCTCTGCGAACGCTGTTCACGAACCGTCCCCCATGCCGTCACCCCCTACCGGCACCGGCCCATGGCCCACTTGGCAGCCGATATCCCGTGTGTCACGCTCCGTCCTGAAACGAGGCACGCCCGTTCCCGCACGAACCGACCTCGTACGGAACGGTCGCCACGGAACGACCTCGTACGGAACGGTCGCCCAGGGACCGGCCTCGCACGACTGGTAGCCCACGGACCGCTCGCGCACGAACCGCTCTCGCACGGACCGCTCTCCTACAGACCGCTCTCCTACAGACCGAGGAGACCCGGCATGACCGCCGAAAGCCCCCGCCACGACCTCGCTCACGAGCACCGCCAAGGCGGCGACCCCACCCTCTACCGGACCCCGGCGGACGCCGTAGCCGGACCGCCCGAAAAGCTCGCGTACGTCGTCGGGTTCGACCGCTCCGCACGCCGCCCGGACGCGCTGTTCGTCCTGGACACCGACCCCGACTCCGCTTCGTACGGCCGGGTCACGCACATGACCGAGGTGCCCGGCCTCGGCGACGAGCTGCACCACTTCGGCTGGAACGCCTGCTCCAGCGCGCTCGCCCACGAGGGCCACCACACCCCCGAGCGCCGCTACTTGCTCGCGCCGGGCCTGCGCTCCTCGCGGCTGCACGTCTTCGACACCCACCCGGACCCGGCCCGGCCGCGCCTGGTGAAGGTCGTCGAAGCCGCCGCACTCGCGGCGAAGGCCGGCTATTCGCGCCCGCACACCCTGCACTGCGGCCCCGACGGCGTCTTCCTCTCCTGCCTCGGCGGCGCCGACGGCGAGGACGGTCCGGGCGGCGTGGCGCTCCTCGACCACGAGACCTTCGAGGTGCTGCGGGCCTGGGAGAGCGACCGCGGGCCGCAGCGCCTCGCGTACGACGTCTGGTGGCACCTGGCCCACAACACCGCCGTGACCAGCGAGTGGGGCACCCCCTCGATGATCGAGAACGGCGTCGACCCGGACCTGCTGCTCGGCCGCGGCTACGGCCACGCCCTGCACTTCTGGGACCTGGACACCGGCCGCCACCGCCGCCGGGTGGACCTGGGCGACGAGCACCAGATGGTGCTGGAGCTGCGCCCCGCCCACGACCCGCGGGCCACCTGGGGGTTCGCGGGCGTCGTCGTGAGCGTCGCGGACCTGTCGGCGTCGGTGTGGCTGTGGCACCGCGACGGCGAGGAGTTCACCGCCCGCAAGGTCATCACCCTGCCCGCCGAACCCGCCAAGACCGAGGACCTGCCCCCGGCCCTCCAGCCGTTCGGCGCGGTGCCGCCGCTCGTCACCGACATCAACCTGTCGGTCGACGACCACTGGCTGTACGTATCGGCGTGGGGCACCGGCGAACTCCTCCAGTACGACGTCAGCGACCCCTTCCACCCCCGCCGCACCGCGTCCGTACGCCTCGGCGGCATCACGGGCCGCCGGCCGCACCCCTCCGCGCCGGAGACCCCGCTGACCGGCGGCCCCCAGATGGTCGAACTCAGCCGCGACGGCCGCCGGGTGTACCTGACGAACTCCCTCTACGGCTCCTGGGACGACCAGTTCTACCCGGACGGCATCGACCCCTGGCTCGTCAAACTCGACGCGGACACCGAGCGCGGCGGCCTCCGCGTCGACGATCGGTTCTTCCCGCACGGCGAGGAGTTCCGCGGGCTGCGCGTCCACCAGACGCACCTGGAGGGCGGCGACGCGTCGTCGGACTCGTACTGCTATCCCTGAGCCCGGGCCCGTAGGGCTACCCGGGGCCGACAGAACGGGCCGGGGCCGGGGGCGTACGGTGAACTACCCTGAGGTCGCATCGAATCCGGCACTCAGCGAAGGCAGCGACACGTGACGCGATCTCTCCGGGCAGTGATCGCCGAGGACAACCCGCTGCTCCGCGAGGGGCTCGCCGGCGTGCTCACGCGCTTCGGCCACGAGGTGGCCGCGGCGGTCGGCGACGCGGACTCACTGCTGTCGGCCGTCGCCGAGACCCGCCCGGACATCGTCGTCACGGACGTACGGATGCCGCCGACCCAGACCGACGAGGGGCTCCGCGCCGCACTCGACCTGCGCCGCGCCGCCGCCCCGGGGCGGCCCGTGCTGCCGGTGCTGGTGCTCAGCCAGTACATCCAGCGCACCTACGCGTCCGAGCTGCTGGACTCCTCGGACGGGGTGGCCGTCGGCTATCTGCTCAAGGAGCGGATAGGCAAGCTGGAGGAGTTCATCGACGCGCTGCACCGGGTCGCGGACGGCGGAACGGTGGTGGACCCGGCGGTCGTAAGGCAGTTGCTCAGCCACCGCCGCGACCCACTGGAGCGCCTCACGGCACGCGAGCGCGAGGTACTCGGCCTGATCGCCGAGGGCCGGTCCAACACGACCATCGCCCGCACCCTGGTGGTGAGCGAGGCAGCCGTCAGCAAGCACATCAGCAGCATCTTCATGAAGCTGGACCTGCCCCCGACAGCCGACGGCCACCGCCGCGTACTGGCTGTATTGGCCTATCTGCGCAGTTGAGCGCAGGGGGGGGTGGCGGTGCTGCTGGGTGGGGCGGTATTGCGCCCTGCCGACTGCGGCTCTCGTCTCGGACCCTCCGGGTCCAAAGCGCCACCAGCGGGAGGGGAGGGGGCCGGGCTGCTCTCGGTTCGCGGCCCGTCGCCGTGTGCGTGGCTGAGGTCAGAGAAGGCTCGCTGCGCTTTGCCTGCTGGTTGCTGCCGCGAGGTGGTCGCGGTGGGGCGTTTGAGCGCGGGGTTGGGAGTGGGCTGCGGCCCAATGATCCGGCAGGGGTGGGGAGCGGTTGGCCTGGGCTGGTTCGCTGGCTGTCGCCCGGTCCTGGGGTTGAGGTCAGGGAGGGCTCCGCTGCGCTGCGCGGCCGGCCGCTGCCTTGTCGAGGGGCCTCGTTGGCTACCGGCAGGTAGGTAGGAGTTTCCATCAGGCAAAAGCGCCATATCGGGCGTGGAATCGGATGGAAACCCCAACCGGTTGCCCATTCAACCTACCAGGCCGGACATACCGGGCACACGGGCCGTTGGAGGGCAGTTTCCACACCCGCACACCCCTCCCCTGGGTGCGGAAACCCTCCTCGGACAGCAACCACGACCAAGGCGCAGCGCAGCGAACCGCCCCCTGCCCACTGTCGTGGATCACACGTCCCAGGCCCACATCCACCCGCACCCGGCACCCCCGTACCAGCCTCATCGCGGCAGCAACCAGCGGTGAAGCGCAGCGAGCCTTCTCTGACCTCAGCCACGCACACGGCGACGGGCAGCGAACCGACAGCAGCCCGGCCCCCTCCCCTCCCGCCGCCAGCGCCTTGGACCCGGAGGGTCCGAGACGAAACCCGCACCCGGCCGGACGCAATACCGCCCCACCCGACAACAGCCGCAGCGAAGCGAAGCGGAGCACTCCCTGACCCCAGCCCAGACCACCCACCCCCACCCCCGCCGGATCACCGGGCCGCAACCCACGCCAAACCCGCACCCGACACCCCCGCACCAGCCACCTCGCGGCAGCAACCAGCGGTGAAGCGCAGCGAGCCATCCCTGCCCCCAGCCGAGAACCCACCCGCAAGCCGCCAACCGACAGCAGCCCCGCCCCCTCCCCTCCCGCCGCCAGCGCCTTGGACCCGGAGGGTCCGAGACGAAAGCCGCACCCGGCCGGACGCAATACCGCCCCACCCAACAACAACCACAGCGAAGCGCAGCGGAACGCAGCGGAACGCAGCGGAACGCAGCCCAACGCCAGCCACCAACGCAGCCCCAGCGTCAAGGCCGCAGCACGATCCCCCCGAACACCTCTCCCGCGTCCATCTTCCGGTGCGCCAGTACCGCCTGGTCGAGGGGCAGTTCTTCGGCCTCTGCCTCGTGATCGAGAAGGTCTGCGAGGTGAACGCGCTCAGCCACGGGTTCGCGGAGGCCTTCATGTCGGCCTACCCGGACTCGCAGGAGTTCGCCGCGAGCCGTACGTACACGCTCAACGCGATCGCCCGGCTGGCCCGCCGCGCCAAGGAGACGGGCCGGCTGCGCCCCGGCTGGCATCGGTGCTGCTCAAACACCTGTAGCGCTCCCGATGCCCACCGGCTCAAGCCCTCTCACCAGCCTCACCGACCCCACCGACTTCGCCGGCCTCGCCGACCACCGCCGCCGGTATCTCCAGGCGTACGAGCGTCGGCCCGCCCGCCGGGCTGGAGATCAGCAGCCGGCCGTCGACCACCGCCAGCCGATCCGCGAGCCCCAGCAGGCCCGTGCCCTTGGCCGTGTCCGCGCCGCCCTTGCCGTCATCGCGAATCCGCACCACCAGGCGGCTGCCCGAGCCGCAGCCCAAGCGGTCACCCGAGCGGCCGCCCGGTCGTTCGCCGCCGCCACCCCCCAGCAGTTCCCCCCGCACCTCCGCGCGCGCGGCCCCGCTGTGCTTGGCGACGTTCGCCAGTACCTCGCAGATCGCGAAGTACGCGGTGGACTCCACCGCCTCCGGCAGCCGGCCCGGCAGTTCGAAGGCCACGTCCACCGGGACCGGCGACCGGTCCGCCACGTCGTGCACCGCGCTCGGCAGGCCCCGGTCGGTGAGCACCTGGGGGTGGATGCCCTGGATGAGTTCGCGCAGTTCCTCCAGGGCCAGCCCCGCCTGGTCCTGGGCCTTCGCGATCAGGCTCGCGGCCTCTTCGCCCTCGGACATTCCGGCCAGCCCCAGCAGCATCGTGAGCGCCACCAGCCGCTGCTGCGCCCCGTCGTGGAGGTCGCGTTCGATGCGGCGGCGCTCCGCCTCGAAGGCGTCCACCAGCCGCGCCCGCGACCTGCTGACCTCCAGGAGCCGCTGCGAGAACTCCGCTTCGCGCCGGCCCAGCACCATCCGCGTCAGCGCGGCGCGGCAGCCTGCCACCACACCCATCAGGTAGCCCCCGGCCGGCAGCCAGACCACGGCGAGCAGCCCGGTCGCCGCCGCCTGCGGCAGGGAGGCGATGTTCCAGCCCGGCAGCAGCTGCACATGGGCGTTGACGCCCGCCGCCACGGTCCCCGCCTCGTACAGCACCCCGACGGGCAGCAGCAGGCCGATGCTCAAGGCCGCCAGGTCGACCGGCCACAGCAGCAGGCAGTAGACGAAGAGGTACCCCAACTCCCGCCAGGTGACGGGTTCGCCGAGCCGGGTACGGGCCCACGCCACGAAGCCGGGGCGCTCCGCCGCCGGGTGCGGGTCGCGCACCGCCGCGCCGCCCAGCAGCCGGACCCGGTGCCGTTCCACCGCCCCCATCGGCACCCCGGCGAGGCAGATCGCGGCGAGCAGCGGAATGCCGATCAGCAGCACGGACAGCACCGTTCCGACCAGGATCAGGGCTGTGAGCAGCCCGAACGCGCCCGCGCCGCACACCGCCCCCGTCGCCAGGTACGCGGCCGACCGCCACGGCCACCGCGAGCACAGATAGCCCCGGCGGCGCAGCGCCAGCCACACCCCCGGCCGCCCGGCCTCAGTCCCGGCCCCGACCCCGGCCCCGGCCCGTACGGCATCACCCGCCGCCCACCGGTCTGGCCCGCTCCGCCGCCCCCGCTCCCGCTCCCGCTCCATCGCCGAAACGATACGGACGGTCGCGTACGGCGTCCTGCGGTCCTGCTCCCGTAACGGACGTAGTGCCTGCCATACCCCCAAGACTCGTCCCTGCGGTAGTGCGGCGACCGGCCCCCCACCGGTTCCCTGATACCCATGGACGCCAACGAACCGGTACAGCTCTTATCCGTGTCGAGGAGCTACGGCACCGGGCCGAACTCGGTCACCGCCCTCGACGACGTGACCCTCTCCATCCCCAAGGGTTCGTTCACCGCCGTCATGGGCCCCTCCGGCTCGGGCAAGTCCACGCTGCTCCAGTGCGCCGCAGGGCTCGACCGGCCCACCGCCGGCCGGGTCGTCCTCGCCGGTACGGACCTGACCGGGCTGAACGAGACCGCGCTGACGCTGCTGCGCCGCGACCGCATCGGTTTCGTGTTCCAGTCCTTCAACCTCCTCCCCTCCCTGACGGCCGAACAGAACGTCTCCCTCCCCCTGCGGCTGGCCGGCCGCAGGCCCACCGGCACCGAGATCCTGGACGTACTGTCGGCGGTCGGGCTCGGCGACCGCGCCCGGCACCGGCCCGGCGAGCTCTCCGGCGGCCAGCAGCAGCGCGTGGCCATCGCCCGCGCCCTGATCACCCGCCCTCAGGTGCTCTTCGCCGACGAGCCCACCGGCGCGCTGGATACCGCCAACTCCCGTGAACTCCTCGCGATGCTGCGGGACATGGTCGACGACGGGCTGACCATCGTGATGGTCACGCACGACCCGGTGGCGGCCTCGTACGCGCACCAGGTGATCTTCCTGGAGGACGGCCGAATCGCGGGCCGCCTCGAAGCCCCGACCTCCGCGCAGGTGGCGGCCCGGATGACGCGAATGGCCCAGATGCCCCGAATGACCCGGATGGAAACGGCGTGATGCTGAGCATCGCCCGGCACACCCTGCGCACCAGGTGGGGCGCCTTCGTCGGGTCGTTCGTCGCGCTCATGCTCGGGGTGGCGCTGCTGTCCACCATGGGGCTCGTGCTCGCCGCGACGGTCACCGCTCCCGAGCGCGGGCCCGGCCGGTTCGCCGCCGCGCCCGTGGTCGTACGCGGTGCCCCCGCCCTCACCGTCACCGACTCCTGGGGCGGCCGGGACAAGGAGCCCTTGGCGGAACCGCGCGGCCTGTCCGACGCGCTCGTGGCGAAGGCCCGTACGGCCGGACGCACCGTGCTGGACCGCAGCTTCCCGGTCCAGCTCGCCGGCGGCCCCGACCGGCAGGTCGGCCACGCCTGGCCGTCGGCGGCCCTCGCCCCCTACCGGCTGACCGCCGGCCGCCCGCCCGCCTCCGACGACGAGATCGTCGTCGGAGGATTCGGCGGCATCGGCGGATTCAAAGGCACCGGAGGGACCGGAGCCACCAGCGGCACCAGCGGATTCAGAGGCACCAGCGGCATCGGCGACGCCAAGCCCGACGCCAAGCCCGGCGACAAGGTGACCGTACTGACCCCCGAGCGCCCGCGCTCCTACACCGTCTCCGGCGTCACGGCCCCGGTCCCCTTCGAGAACGCCCTCTTCTTCAGCGAACGGGAGGCCGCCCGCCTCTCCCCGCGCGTCGACGCGCTCGTCTCGTACGGCCCCGCCGACGCGGTGCGCGCAGCAGTCGGCGACAAGGCCCAGGTCCTCACCGGCGACGACCGTCGCGACGCCGACCCCCGCGCGAAGGAGGACTCCGAGGCGCTGGTCGGCGTCAGCTCCCTGCTCGGCATGGCCGCCGGCGTCGCCGCCTTCGTCTCCGTCTCCGTCATCGCCTCGACCTTCGCCTACTCCGTCGTCCAGCGCCGCCGCGAACTGGCCCTGATGCGGCTGGCGGGCGCCACGCCCCGCCAGGTGCGGCGGCTGGTGCTCGGCGAGGCGAAGATCGTCGGTATCGCCGCCTCCGCCGCCGGCTGCGCCCTGAGCGTCCTCGGCGGGCCGCTGCTCGCCGACTGGCTGGCCGGCCACGGGATCGCGCCGGAATGGTTCTCCGTCCCGCTGACCTGGCTGTCGGTCCTGCTCGTCCTCGCCGCTTTCGCGCTCGGCGTGCTCCTCGCCTGGCTCGGCGCCGGCGTCGCGGCCCTCCGCGCGGGGCGGACCCGGCCGCTGGAGGCGCTGCACGACAGCGAGGCCGAGGCCGACCGCAAGGCCATGACCACGGGCCGCCGGCTGCTCGGGCTGACCGCCCTGGCCTGCGGCATCGGCCTGCTGGCCGGCGCGCCCCTGCTGCCGCCGCTGTACTGGGCCGGGCTCACCGCGCTGGTCGCCCCGGCGCTGATCCTCGCCTTCGCGCTGCTCTCGCCGATGGTCATCCCCCTCATCGCCCGGCTCGTCACCGCCCCGTCGTCGGCCCTCAGCCGCGGCGCGGGCACCATGCTCGTACGGGCCGCCGCCCTGACCTCGATCCGCCGCACCGCCGCCACCGCCGCCCCGGTCCTGATCACGGTGGGGCTGGCCTGCTCGCTGTGGAGCACCTCGGGCTCCATCCAGACGGCCCGCTCCAGAGAGGCCGAGCACCAGGTGCGCGCCGCCGACATGGTCGTCGTCCCGGTCCACGCGCCGGGCCTCAGCCGCGCCGTCGTGGACCGGGTCCGCGCGGCGCGCGGCGTGGACGCGGCGGCCACCACGCCGACGACGGTCTTCACCGTCCCCGGCCCCGACGCCCTCCTCTACCCGGCCGGCGCCCCGCTGCTGCCCTACCCCGCGCGGGCCGTCACGCCGTCCGCGCTGACCGCTGTGATGAAGCCCTCAGTGGTCTCCGGCAAGCTCGCGGACCTCGGCGACGACACGATCGTGGTCGACGAGTCCTGGAACCGCTCCGTCGGCGACAAGGTCAGGGTCTGGCTCGCCGACGGCCGCGAGGTCTCGCTGCGCGTGGCGGCCGTACTCAAAACCGGGCTGGGCGACAACGGCGTATTCGTCAGCCCGCGGTACGCCGGAACACGGCTGTCCGACGCGGTGTACGTCAGGCTGCGGCCCGGCGCCGACCCCGCGACGGCCCGCGGCGCGGTGGCCGCTGCCGCCCGCGACGGATTCGCCGAGGCGGTGCCGCTCGGGCGGTGGTCGGCGCGCGTGGACGCCCGTAAAGCCGAGGAGACCCGGCTGGCCCTGCTCGTCATCGGCGGCATCGCGGTCCTCTACACCGGCGTCGCCATCGCCAACACCCTCGCCATGTCGACCCGCCACCGCGCCCGCGAACTCGCCCTCCTGCGGCTGTCCGGACTCACCCCCGCCCAGGTGCTGCGGGTGGTGGCGGCCGAGGCGCTGCTGGTGGTCGCGGTGGGCGTGGTGCTGGCGGCGGGGGTGGCGGCGCTCAGCTTGGGCGGGCTGTGGTTCGCGCTGCGGCAGATCGTCAGCGGCGCCCCGGTGGTGATCCCGGCCGGGCCAGTCGTGGGGATCGCGGCGGCCTGCGCGGTCATCGCCCTGCTGGCCACGGTGGTCCCGGCCTGGTACGCGCTGCGGACGCCGGCGGTGCGGTTCACGTCGACCGAGGGTTGAGGAGGAGTACGGACGTACGGGCGCGAGTGGACGTACGGGCGCGGGCCGGGCTCGTACGGGGCCGAGGCCGGGCCCAGGCCCGTACAGCCCGTAAAGGCGTCTCGCACAGCCAGCGCGGGCCACGAAAACAAACGGGCCGCGCAAGAAGCGCGGCCCGCTGTGGAGGAGGAAAGAAGGACGGGGGAAGCGGCATCGGGGGGACAAGCCGCTTCCCCCGATGAGGACACGGCCTCCAAGTCCGAACCGCGCTCAGGGGGGAAGCGCGCGGCCGGACCCCGCAGTGAGGCCCATGTCCCTTGCCCGCGGATTCCTGCCAGATCCGCTGGGCTCCCCTCCATCCTGCGCTCTTTCGACGGCGGGGCCAGCGGGCAAAGGGCCTCGTTCACCGGGCCTTTGGTCCTTAAAGATGACATCAACGCACGGATACGGACCGACGACTCGTCCATACGTGTGGATAGACTCACGCGAGACAGAGGGGACAGCCGGGGAGGCAGTGCAGCATGGCGCAAGCGAGGAAGATAATCCTCATCATCGTTGTCATCTTTGTGCTGTACACGATCATCACCTCCCCGCCCCGCGCAGCCGAACTGGTCCAGATGGGCTTCCAGGCCATCTCGGACGCCGCGCACAGCGTCGGCGAGTTCATGACCCAGCTGATCAAGTGACCCGGTCGAGCCGCTGACCGGGCTCGTCACACGACCGGCTCCGCGCCGCCCACAGGGAGACATCCGCGTGCTACGCCACCTGGTCCTGTTCAAGCTCAACGAGGGCGTCACGCGCGACGACCCGCGCGTCATCGCGGGAGCACGCGCCTTCGAGGAGCTGGGCGGGCTCATCCCCGACCTGCGCTCCTGGGAGTGCGGCTGGAACATCGCCGACCGCCCCATCGCGTACGACTTCGCCATCAACTCCTCCGTCGACGACGCCGAGGCGCTCCAGCGCTACCTGGAACACCCGGCGCACCAGGCGGGCGTCGCGCTGTGGAAGGAATTCTCGACCTGGGTGATGGCCGACTACCCGTTCTGACGGGCCGGCCCACCGGACCCCGCGTTCTCGGACTCCTGTCCGAGAACGCGGGGTTTTTTCGTACACCCTTCGACCGCCCCGGGCCCATCCGGCAGACCATCCCGCAGACCACCCGACAGGCCGACAAACAAACCAACTAACGAACCAACACGTCGTTATGGGGTGCTTGCACACAGTGCACATGTCTTGTGATGCTATGACCGCTTTTGACGGATACATGGACCATGAGGGGAAGGGGTGGCGTGAGGATGTCGGCCCGTACCGCGCCCGGAACGCCGCTCCAGAGCCGGAGCGGAGACGACGGCGAACCCGCCACCGGGAGCCGTGACGCGGCGCTCCCGGGCCGGGAGACAGCGGCCGACGGGCCGGGGGCCGCGACCGGAGCCCGGGAGACGGCCGCCGAGACCCGAGAACCGGCGTCCGAGGCGGTCGAGGCATCCGAGGCATCCGAGGCATCCGAGGCAAGCGAGACAGGCGAGAGGGCGACGGTCGAGCCAGGCGAGCCGGCAGCAGGCGAGGGGGCGGCATCCGAAGGCCAGGAAACGACGCCCGAGTCCGAAGGCCGGGAAGCGGCGGCCGGGAGCCGGGAGAGCGCCGCTCGTGGCCGCGAGCGGCGCGGCGCCGACGCCCGCGCGCTGACCCAGATCCTCTTCAAAGAGATCGCCGCCCTGGCGCCGGGCAGCAGCGAGCACGCCCGCGTACGGGCCGCCCTGATCGAGGCCAATCTGCCGCTGGTGCGGTACGCGGCGGCCCGGTTCCGCAGCCGCAACGAGCCGATGGAGGACGTGGTCCAGGTCGGCACGATCGGCCTGATCAACGCCATCGACCGGTTCGACCCCGACCGCGGGGTGCAGTTCCCGACCTTCGCGATGCCGACCGTCGTCGGCGAGATCAAGCGCTACTTCCGCGACAACGTCCGTACGGTCCACGTCCCGCGCCGCCTCCACGAGCTGTGGGTGCAGGTCAACGGCGCGACCGAGGACCTGACCGTGCTGCACGGCCGCTCCCCCACCACCGGCGAGATCGCCGAGCGGCTCAAGCTGACCGAGGAGGACGTGCTCGCGTGCATCGAGGCGGGCCGCTCGTACCACGCCACCTCGCTGGAGGCGGCGCAGGAGGGCGACGGCCTGCCGGGCCTCCTCGACCGGCTGGGGTACGAGGATCCGGCGCTCGCCGGAGTCGAGCATCGCGACCTCGTCCGGCATCTGCTCGTACAGCTGCCGGAGCGCGAGCAGCGAATCCTGCTGCTGCGGTACTACAACAACCTGACGCAGTCCCAGATCAGTGTGGAGCTCGGGGTTTCGCAGATGCACGTGTCCCGGCTGCTCTCCCGCAGCTTCGCACGCCTGCGTTCCGCAAATCGGATCGAGGCGTAATCAACGCGGGGGACCCCTCCCCCACTCCTTCGGGGCGGATAAGTCGACTTGGCGCTACAGCGTGTTGCCGACATGTGACATTCTGCTGGAACCGCGTTTGCCGCAGCGCCGCCTCCGGTATTCAGGTGGAGGCTGCACTCCTCGTACGAACTGGGTACGGGGGAGCTGCTGCAACCCGTCCGCGACCTCAAGGGGGTGGCATGTCCGTAGAACTGGGCAGCTCGAAGGTGCTCCTCACCAAAGACGCACCACACGATGTGCTTGACGACTGCGACGCCATCGACACTCGCACCCTCTCCCGCGCCCTCTTCCTGCGGCTTGCCACGCTAGCCAAGGACAGCGCGGAGCGTACGTACGTACGCGACACCCTTATCGAACTGAACCTGCCGCTCGTGCGCTACGCGGCGGCCCGATTCCGCAGTCGCAACGAGCCGATGGAGGACATCGTCCAGGTCGGCACGATCGGCCTCATCAAGGCGATCGATCGTTTCGACTGCGAACGCGGGGTGGAGTTCCCCACCTTCGCGATGCCGACCGTCGTCGGCGAGATCAAGCGCTTCTTCCGCGACACCAGTTGGTCGGTGCGGGTCCCCAGGCGGCTCCAGGAGCTGCGGCTGGCCCTCACCAAGGCCAGTGACGAGCTGTCGCAGAAGCTCGACCGCTCCCCGACCGTGCCCGAACTGGCCTTGTGCCTGGGCGTGTCCGAGGAGGACGTGGTCGACGGCCTGGCGGTGGGCAACGCCTATACCGCCAGTTCGCTCGACTCCCCCTCGGCCGAGGAGGACGGCGGCGAGGGCTCGCTGGCCGACCGGCTCGGCTACGAGGACACCGCGCTGGAGGGCGTCGAGTACCGGGAGTCGCTCAAGCCGCTGCTGGCCAAACTCCCACCGCGGGAGCGGCAGATCATCATGTTGCGCTTCTTCGCCAATATGACGCAGTCGCAGATCGGCGAGGAGGTCGGCATCTCGCAGATGCACGTCTCCCGGCTGCTCACCCGCACCCTGGCGACGCTGCGCGAAGGGCTCATCTCCGACTGAACGGGCCGGGCCGGGCCACACGGCTCGGCACCGCCGCACGCGACGCATACTGCACTCGGCGCCCCGCGTGCTCGGCACTCGGCGCCCAGCGCGCTCGGTGCCCAGCGCTCGGCATCTATACAGCTGACGCCCCGTCAGCCACACTGGCCCGATGCGACGGACGACGATCGGCTCCGCCTCGGCGACGGCGCTCTGCCTCGGCGTACTGCTCACCGGCTGCGGCAGCGGCGGCCGCGATGGCTACGTCGCGGCCGAAGCGGCGGGCCCCGCCGGCGACCACGCCCCGGCCACGGCCGTACCGCCGAAGGGCGGCGTGGATCTCGTACCGCTGGACGGGACGGCGAGCGGCCGGCCGACGCCGCGACCGGACGCGAGCTCCGGCGACAAGGCCCGTACGCCCGGTGGCTCGGGGGCGTCTTCCGCCCCAGGCACGCCAGGCGGGGATACGAGCACGGGCACGTCCCCAAGTCCCGGCGCGAGTACGGGTACGGGGACGGGTACGAGCAGTGGCACGGGTACGGGCAGGGGCTCGGGTACAGGGGCGGGCAAGGGAACGGGGACTCCGCAGAAACCCCCGAGCCGCCCGCCAGGCTCCCCAACCTCACCCGGCACTCCGGGTGCCCCCAGCACCACCCCTCCCAGCTCACCGCCCCCGGCACCTGCGGCCCTGACCGTGAGCACGCCGAAGCGCGCTCCGGCAGACCATCGCTGGTGCGAAAAGGTGACGGTCACGTTCACCAACACCGGGGGCAGGCCCGCGACCAAGGGCATCGTCACGTTCGAGACCCACATCATCGGAGCCCTGGGCGTCGACTGGGCGACGATCAAGCAGACCCGCCCGCTGCCCGCGCCGATCGCGGCGGGAAAGCGGAAGGAACAGACCTGGCCGATCTGCGTGGACGCGTGGCGGGTACCGCTGGGCATGCACATCGAGACGCAGGACGTCACGGCGAAGTGGAAGTGAAGGCGCCGACCGGGAACGGCCGCCGCGCGGATGGGCGCGATTCTCGGCTGCCGCCCAGGTCGGTCGACCGCTGTCCCTCCAGCAACGGACAAGGCCGGGCTACCGTAGAGGGCCAGCTACGAGAACGACGGTCACGGAGCCCGATGCGATGAGAACGCGCTCTTTGGACTTCGGTCTGTACGCGAACGAGCAGGACTTGGCATGGGTCAGGGGGCTCGTCAAAGAACTCGTGGACTCCCGGAGCGCCCGGATCGTCGAGGAGACCGTCGCGCGGACCACGCGCGGGGGCGAGATGACGACCGCCTACATGTACGACTTCCTGGCGGAGCAGTGGGCCGTGGAACACCCTGGTCAGGACAGCGGCACACGGGAAGCGGTCGAGTTGCGCGTCCGCTTGGTGTGCTCCCTGCGGACGCGGCGGACCATCCGCAAGGCAGTGATCAAGGGCCTGTGCCCGGAGGGCATGGGGCCGCACACCTGCCGTGTCCCCTGGATGTCCTGCTGAACTGAATCAAGGCGCCCGATGGCGTAGGCGACGGTTTCCCGAGCGCCGGAAAGCCGACGGCCATGATCGGCCGACTGTACAACTGACCGTTCAACTAACCACTCAACTGACCGCTCACCCGACCGTTGTTCACGACATCACACGCGGCCGGACCGCCGGTTCGAGCAGCGCCAACGTCCGCTGCCCCGCGTCGAGACCAGCACGGATGCCGACCGGCATCGGGAGGTTCGGACCGGCGTGGCCGAACTCGACGTTGCCCAGCACCGGGATGTCACGGTCGCCGAGGACGTCGAGAACGATCTCGGGGAGCGACGGTGACGCGTCGGGGGAACCCAGCCCGCCGATCGCACGCGGCACCCCGACGACCATGCCCGCGATGCGGTCGAGAATGCCGCAGTGCCGCAGCACTTGCAGGTCGCTCCAGACCCACGACGCCTCGCCGCCCATCTCCTCCCAGAACAGCACCGCGCCGTCGAACCACTCCAGCGGCAGCGCGAAACGCGTCGCCTGTGTCCGCATGATGCGATTGAGCACCCCGCCGATCAACGGCCCTTCGGCGCGCCCGGCACGCCAGCACTCCCACGACGGCCCGGCCGGCAACATGCCGATCGCTTCCGATCCGCCGGTCAGGAGGGTTGTGTAAAGGTCCTCCAGCACCTGCCTACGCGCTGCGGGCGCCGCCTGCCACGCCTCGCCGAGGCCGGGCGTGGCCAAGTCGGCGTGGAACCCGACCAGGCCCGTACGCGAGTAGAGCACCAGATGCAGCAGCGAGATATCGCTGTACCCGAGAATCGGCTTGGGGTCGGCCTTGATCGCCTCGGTGTCGATGAGATCGAGGTAGCCGAGCACCGTCTGCCCGCCGTCATGCGCGATGACCGCGCGCACCTCAGGGTCCCGCAGCAACCCATTCAGCTCCCCCGCGATCTCCGCCGCCGGAGCCGAACTCCACCAATGCCTCCGCCCGGCTTCGAGCAGCGGCGCACGGCGGACCCGGAACCCCATGTGCTTGAGCGTGGCCTCCGCTTGCTCAAGTCCCCGCACATGCGCGGCATCGAGCGGCCCGGACAGCGCCGCGATGACCACCAGATCTCCTGGCACCAGAGCACGAGGCCGAAGCGGTACGGGGGAGCCAGGCTGTGCGGGCGGTACGGGCGGTGCGGCAGGAGTCATTGAGACAGTCTCTCGGCGCTCCCAACAGCACGCCACGCATTTACCGAACGGGCCGGCCGACGCGGTGACCCAGCAGGCTCGATACCTCGGTTCGATTGCGGCAGAAGGCTCCGCTGCGCTGCGCTTCGCTGGGGCTGTTGTTGGGTGGGGCGGCATTGCGCCCGGCCGACTGCGGCTCTCGTCTCGGACCCACCCACCGGCAATACCGCCCCACGCGGCAGCACCAGCCCCCGAACCAGCGCAGCCCACCGCAGAGTGGCCGTAGCAGCGCCGCCGGTCACATCCCACCCGACAGCCCGTTCAACAGCCACTCCCCGAGGAGTACCGCCTGATCAGGCCCGCCGATTCCTCCTCCAGCCGCCTCTCACCACCCCCGCCGAGCGCAGACGGCCTGGCAGGTCGTCACTGGCAGAGGGCGGTCTCCAGCAGTTGTTCGGCGTGCTGGCGGCCGTCCTTGGAGGGGCCCGGGTTGGCGGTGACGGCGATGGTGGCGGCGCGGCCGTCTTCGGTCGCGCCCGAGTAGTCCGCGTAGCCGCGGTAGTCGCCGTCGTGCCCCCACATGAGGACGCCGCAGCTCAGCGGCTGGCTGGACAGGCCGAGCCCGAACTTGGTGCCGTCCGGGTACCCGGAATCGGCCGGGATCTCCACGGTCCTCTGCATCTCGCGGAGTTGCGCGGGCTTCAGCAGTTTGCCGCCGACCAGGGCGGCGAAGAAGCGGTTCAGGTCGCTCGGAGTGGCGATCAGAGCGCCGGCGGCCCAGGCCGCTGACGGGTCGGTCTCGGTGACGTCCAGCAGCGGTTCGCCGGCCTTCAACGAGACGTAGCCGTGCGGGTGGGGCTCCCGAATGCTCTGGTCGCCCACGGTCGGGAAGTAGGTGTGCCGCAGCCCGACGCGGTCGATCACCCGGCGGGTGATCTCCTCGCCCACCGGACGGCCGGTGACCTTCTCGACGAGCAGCCCGGCCACCACGTAGTCGGTGTTGCAGTACCGCCAGCCCTTGCCGGGCCGGAAAACGCCCTTGTGCTGGAGCGCGTAGTCGAGCAGCGTCCGGGGCTGGTAGTAGCGGTGGCGGTTGGCGACCAGGTCGTCCATGTACTCGGTGTAGTCGGGCAACCCGCTGGTGTGCTGCAACAGTTGGCGCACTGTGATGACACGGCCGTCGATGTGGTCGCCGCGCAGCAGCCCCGGCAGGTATGTGTCGACCGGGGCGTCCAGTTCCACCTTGCCCTCGCCGACGAGTTGCAGGACGACCGTGGCCGTAAAGGACTTGGTGATGCTCGCGGCCCGCAACTGCCCGTCGACCGGCACCTTCTCCCCGGTCCGCAGGTCCCCGACCCCCGCTGTGGCATTACGGACGCGCCCGTCGCGGGCGGTGACGGAGGCCATCGCGGCGGGGTAACCGTCCTTCTGCACCAGCCGGTCCAGCCCGCGCTGCACCGGGTCGCCGCCCCGGTGCTGCGCTGCGGACGCGGGCAGCGCGCCCGCCAAGGCCAGGGTGGTGGCGGCCAGCACGACCGCCGCCGTGATCCGGCGGCGGTGAGAGCGTTTCGACATGATGAGCCCTTCCTCCTGTACGCGACTGTGACAGTGAGATCCAGCCTGCTGGCGCGCGACTTGGCACACCATCCGGACAGCCGCAGCGGCCCGACTGGTGCTGCCCCCAAGCAAGTTGACCCACGAGCCGCATTGCGGACCCTTGCGATACACCACGCCCAAGGCGCGGTGGCGCGCCCGACCACCCTCAATCCCGCCACACCCCAAAGTCGGACGGCCCGGCGGTTGGCGTCTTGTACGAGGGCGCTGGGCGTCCGCTCCGTGGCGGGGGCGGGGGCGCCGCCTGCCGTGCCAGCGCACGCGAGAAACGCCGCGACATCGCCGATCGCCGCCGCCATACTGATCGCCCATGGATGAGATCGAAGTCGTCGTCGCCCATTCCGAGCGTGCGACCCTGCGCGTCGGCGACGTGTTCCTGAAGGTGGACGCCGATCAGGCGCGCCTCGGCATCGAGGTCGAGGCAATGGCCTTGGCGCCGGTCCCGACTCCGAAGATCTTGTGGCACAAGCCGCCCGTGCTGGCGATCGCCGCGGCCTCGGGGACGGCGCTCGGCTCCCTCGGCGAGCCGCCTGCCGCGTCCCCGGCGGCGTGGGCCGCGGCGGGGGCCGCCATCCGGAAGTTGCACGACGCGCCGTTGCCGCCCTGGCCCGGCCGGGGCGGCAAGGGCCCCGACGAGTTGGTGGCGGAGCTCGACGGAGAGTGCGAGTGGCTCGTCACGAACGACTTCCTGCCCGCCGACCTGGTCACCCGCAACCGCCGGATCGCCGAGGCCGCGCTCCGGCCGCGGGCCCCGGTGTTCGCGCACGGCGACCTCCAGATCGCTCACGTTTTCGTCGAGGGCGACGAGGTCACAGGCATCATCGACTGGTCCGAGGCGGGCCAGGGCGACGCCTTGTTCGACCTCGCCACCTTGACGCTCGGATACGCGGAGCACCTCGGCGACGTCGTCGCCGGCTACGGCGTCGACGTCGACGTCGATCTCGACGTGATCCGCGGGTGGTGGGCGTTGCGAAGCCTGGTGGTGGTTCGCTGGCTGTCCGAGCACGGCTTCGACCCGTTCGCGCCAGGCTGTGAAGTCGACGTACTGAGATCCCTGATGTCCTGATGTCCTGATGTGAGGCTGTACGGGCCCGAACCAGCGGAGCAGTACGGGATATGCGACACCTCCGCGACGTGAGGTTCCGGGTGCGTCCGTAGAGTGTCGTCATGCCGTATTCGCCAATGCCGCTCCAACTCGACACCGCACGCCTGTCATTGCGTCAGTGGACCGAGTCCGACATAGACGCCCACCGCGCGCTCGTCGCCGAACGGGGTGGCGGTATGCCATCGATTGAGGACAACCGGCGGATGATCGAGGATCAGCGCGCTGCGGCGGAACTGACAGGAATCACTCTGTTGCCCGTCGTCCGCCGCGACGCGGGCGATTTCATCGGTTATTGCGGGCTCACTGTCGGCCGGGCTTCCGTTGACGAGCCGGAAATCGCCTATGAGCTGTTCCGGCGCGTGCACGGACAGGGCTATGCCACCGAGGCGGCGTCCGCGGTGCTCGACGCGGCAATCGGGACGGGGCGGAAGCGGCTCTGGTCGTCGGTGCGTCCCTGGAACGCGCCGTCGTTCCGCGTCCTCGAAAAGCTTGCGTTCGAGCGCGACCACGTCTCGACCGAGGCCGACGGCGAACTGGTATGGCTCACACGCTCACTGCCGTAGGGCACATTTCGCTCGCCTGAATACGACCAGGAGCGCCGCCTCCCAGCGCAATCGTCAGGCAGAACCGCGGCGTCCAGGCTCACTGGGCACGGAACGGCACGCCACGGCAGGTCCTGAGGTAGCTGAGGAACGATGCCTGAAGCCCCGTCACGTGCGTTTCGTGCATGAGTGCGCTGGTGACGGCTCCGCCGCGTGAGGTGAGGCGGTGAAGGAACGTGGCCGTGTTCTTCGCGAGATTCTGGTAGACCGCCAGGTCTCCGAGCATCTCTCGGTCGTTGAAGGTCACGTGAAGCTTGGTGGTGGGCAGAGTGTCACCCATTGCTTGAAGTCGGGCGAAGACCTGACTTTCCGCGTTGACGATGCCGGGGCTGCCCGCGCCGATGCTCTCGAAGAAAGTGCTATTGGTGAGCCAGGCGTAGAGGCTGAAGAGTCCGCCGTAGGAATAGCCGAAGAGGCCGTGACCGCTCGGGGCTGTGCCGTAGTCGCGTTCGATCCGCGGGTGCAGGTCGTCGGTGAGGAAGTTCAGGAACATATCCGCGCGGCTATCGCGCAATTCCGCGAGGTAGCCGTCGGCTTGCTCGCGCGTCATAGCGCCCGCTTCGACCCCCATTTCCACCGCATCGATGAACTCCTTCGCGACGGGTTCGCCGGGGGGCACGAGGTCTCGGTTGCGCAACCGCTCCCAGTGCTCCGCTTCCTCGCCCGCGTAACCCACGCTGACTTGCACGTAGGGCTGAATCGCCTGCATGGGGTCCAGTTGCGTGACGATGAGCGGGGCGGTCATGCCCACGGCCCAGTTGCCGTCGAGCACGTACACGACGGGCGCTTGCGCCGTGGCAGGGTCGTAGCGCGGCGGCGTGGTGACCCAGACGCCGTAGTCGTGGCCACCGCTGGAGCGCGTCTCGAAATATTCGGTGTGGGGGAGGCAGCCCTGCCACATGGTGCTCATCTGAGGTCCTTCACGATGTGGCCGGCCTGGATTACGAGGACGGCGTTGGCGGGGTCGGAGAACAGTTCGGGGTCTTCGAGCGGGTTGCCGTTCCAGAGCACGAGGTCGGCCTGCGCGCCGGGAGCGATGACGCCCGCCTGGCCGGACAGGCCGAGGATCTCGGCGTTGGTCCGGGTCGCCGCCACGAGCGCTTCCATCGGCGTCTCAAGGGCCGCGCGCAGGGTGAGTTCTCTGCCGCGTCGGTCCTGGGCCGGGCCGATGAGGTCGGAACCCAGCCCGATCCGTACTCCCGCGTGCTTGGCGACAGCGAGCGCGTCCGCCATCCGTTCGCGTACGCCCTTGGCCCGGTCGCGGGTCGACTCGGCGAGACCGGCTCCGGCGGTGTCGTGCAGCACTTGCTCGACGACAGCGAAGGTGGGCACGAGGGCGACCCCGCGAGCGGCCATCAGGGTCGCTGTGGATTCGTCGAGGCCGGTGCCGTGCTCGACACAGCGCGCCCCGGCCTCGACCGCGTTTCGTATGCCCTCGTCGTTGTGGGCGTGGACTGTCACGTAGGTGTTCCGTGCCGCGGCTTCTTGAACCGCGACGGCGATCTCTTCGACGGTGAACTGGGTGTCGGTCAGCCGGTCATGCGCGCCCACCACTCCGCCGGTCACGCAGAGTTTCAGGAAGGAGGCTCCGCGGCGGAAGGCTTCGCGGACGTTGTGCCGCAGCTCGTCCGCGTTGCCCGCCATCATGGAGAGGGCGCACAGGCCCGGGATGTGGTGGCTGCTCCACAGCTCGGTGGGTTCCCATTCGGCTCCGTAGTAGCCGTGCCCGCCGATCTGGCACTGAACGGGTCCGCACGACAGGACGCGCGGACCTCTGACCTTGCCTTTCTCGATCGCGGTGACGACACCGCCGTCGATCCCGCCGGTGTCGCGAACGGTGGTGAAGCCGGCGTCGAGCGTCGCGCCGGCCGTGGTGAAGATGTCCGCCGCGATCTCGGCGGCGCTTATCCGAAACGAGAAGTGCGGCTGGATCGGGCTCGACAGGCCCAGGTGGACGTGTGCGTCGATCAGGCCGGGCGTCATCGTCAATCCCTCGGCGTCGAGACGCTCGCCGTGCTCGCCGTGCGCGCCGGCGGCGCCGAGTCGGGTGATGCGGCCGTTCTCGATAGCGATGTCGACGTTGCCGGGGTCGCGCCCCGACCCGTCGATGACCGTCGCGCCGACTATATGAGCAGGTCCCATAGCCGATCCTCCGCCGTTGCGAGCTGACTGCGACCATGTGTGAGGCAACACGGCACCGCCGTTTTTTCTTTTCCAATGGATAAACTACGGGAGTGACCCTGTCAACCTCGGAACGCAAGGGCAGCGCGCGCGAGCGGCTTCTGGCACGGCTTCTCGACGCCTTCGGCGAGGCCCTTCCCCCGCCGGAGATGTCGCTCCGCGAGATCGCCGCCCGGATCGACACCAGCCACGCCCTGCTGCGGTACCACTTCGGGTCGCTCTCGGGCGTCTTGGCCGCCATGCTCAAGGCGCAGCGGTCCCGTGACAACGAGGCGCTTCTGGAGGCCGCCCAGCAGGGCACCTTCGACGATTTCGTCGAGGCGATCTGGCGTACGTACACCCGGCCGGAGCAGCTGTCGCGCGTCCGCGGCTTCTTCTACGTCGTCGGACTGACCGCGTACGGCCCCGAGGACTTCCCTGAGTTCGTGGAGTCGATCGGCGACCTGACCGTGATGCTGTCCTCGCTCGCGGAACGCGAAGGGCTCGACGCGAAGGAAGCGCGGGACGTGGCCACCGTCACCGTCGCCGCGATTCGCGGCCTCCTCTTGCAGGAAGTCCTGACTCCCGGAACCCGCCCGGAGGACGCGGTCACCTTGATCCTGCGCATGCGGGAGGGCCGGTCCGCTCCACGGTCGCATCCGGAGCGTTGAGCGCGCCGCACCCTCCAGCGCGCAGCACGACGGCCACAAGCCCGGCGGCACTGGGCAACATCCCGGCCCACCCGAGCAGCGCCGGCGGCCCCCTGCCCCACGAACGCGACCGGCCTCCGCCCTGCGTACCGGCCTCCGCCCTGCGTACCGGCCTCCGCAAGCTCGCCGCCCGCACCGGGGCCCCACTCGCGGACGGCTGGTGCGGTGACCGGGATGGTTCGCCGTGGTAGGGAGACGGCTCACGGGACGAGCGCGTTCCGCAAGGCGACTGGTATTACTGGTGTATGCAGGAAGAGACCGCGCAGTCCGCGATCGACACATTCATCTCCGCGTTCAACGCCTCGGACGACAGCTATGTGACTGCATTGCTCTCCCAGGCCCTGACCTCGGACGTGGTCTTCTGGGGGCCATTGGGCCGCCGTGAGGGGATCGAGGCGGTCGAGCGGTTCGTGCTGGACATCCGACGCCACCCCGCGGGGACCGGCACGATGGTGCGCTGTTCGGCGGTGGACATGCCGGACGAGTGGGCCCGGTACCAGTGGGTCTTCGCGACGCCGGACGGAGGCCCCCGCCTGGCGGGAACGGACGTCGTCCATCTGCGGCGGAGCCTCATCGACCAGGTCATCGTCTTCGCGGGGGAGATCGAGCCGTCCGCCTCCTGAGGCTTTCTCCTCTGGCGCCGTCCTTCTCCTGCGCTGGGCCCCGGGTAGGTATCCGGCTCAGGCCGGTTCTTCCAGGGCCTTGATGAGGAGATGAGACAGCCGGCGGTACTCCTCGGCGTTGGCCCTGTCGAACTCCTCCAGCGCCGGAGCCAGTCGGGCCTCGATCTGCTGGAAGGCCTCATCCATCACCTTGTGCCCCTTGGCCGTCAGATGGTTGTCCACCACCCGGCCCCGGGACGGGGAGCGCTCCACCAGTCCCGCCTCTTGCAGGGTCCGGACGAGACGGCTGACGGCCTGCGGCGTGTGGACCGCGGCGCGCGCGAGCTCTGAAGCGGAGGCGCCGGGTGCCCGCTTCAGCTCCCGCAGCACCGTCCACTGCCCGAGGGTGAGCCCCAGAGGGTGGATGACCTGCTCGATCCGGTCGGCGAAGAGGCGCCGAATGATCCTGGACAGCGCACCGATTTCGATCCCCAGCGGCAGCGGGTCACCCGAGTTCTTCATGTTTGACAGGGTACTCGTCGCGTTCTATGTTGAACCGAAGTTCAATATGGAATCCTGATTCTAAACAGTCGGCCGCTCGCTCAAGCGATCGAGGCGCCCGCTTCAGGCCAGGGCACAGGTCCCGGGCCGGCCGCCCCGTGGAGCCGACTCGGCTTCCGCCCCTCCCCACGTCCGTATCCGGAGACAGACCATGCCCGTGCCCACAGCCGCCCGTGCCACACCGGAGTCATCCGCGCGACAACAAGCCCTGCCCGGCTGGCTGGTCGTACTCCTGGCCACTTCCTGCGGGCTGACCGTGGCCAACCTCTACTACGCCCAGCCGCTCCTGGAGATGCTGCGCCGGACCTTCCAGCTCCAGGACTCGACCGCCGGCCTGCTGATCACCCTGACCCAGCTCGGCTACGCCGCCGGCATGGTGTTCCTGGTCCCCCTCGGCGACCGCATCGAGAACTCCCGCCTGGTCTCCGTCCTGCTCACCGTCACGGCCCTGGCCATGGCCGTCGGCGGCCTCGCCCCCACCTTCGCCGTCCTGCTCATCGCCGCGCTCGTCGCGGGCGCCACCTCCGTCGTCGCGCAGGTCCTCGTCCCCTACGCCGCCGACCTCGCCCCCGACCACCTGCGCGGCGCCGTGGTGGGCAAGGTCATGAGCGGACTGCTCGCCGGAATACTGCTCTCCCGCACCGTCGGCAGCCTGCTCGCGGACGTCGCGGGCTGGCGCAGCGTCTACCTGGTCTCCGCCGCCCTGATGGCGATCCTGGCCCTCGTCCTGCGCCGCGCGCTGCCCCGCCGGGCCCCCACCAGCACCGATTCCTACACCGCGCTGCTACGTTCCACGGCCCGCCTGGTCCGCGTCCACCCGCAGCTGCGCCGCCGGTCCATCTACCACGCCTGCATGTTCGCCGCCTTCAGTGCGTTCTGGACGACCATCTCCTACGTCCTGACCTCCGCGCCGTACAACTACTCCCAGCTCCAGGTCGGCCTGTTCGCCCTCGTCGGCGCCGCCGGCGCACTCGTCGCCCCCCTCGCGGGCCGCCTCGCCGACCGGGGGCTCGCCCACCGGCTCACCCCCGCGGCCTGCCTGCTCGCCTCCGCCACCCTCATCTGGGCCGGCCTGGCCGCCCACCAGATCATCGTCCTCGCCGCCGCCGCGGTCCTCCTGGACTGCGCCGTGCAGTGCTCCCTGATCTTCGGACAGCACACCATCTACCAACTCGACGCAGACGCCCGCGCACGGATCACCAGCGTCTACATCGCCACCTTCTTCATCGGCGGCGCCATAGGCTCCCAACTCGGCACCCTTGCCTACCACTTGAGGGACTGGCACACGGTCACCCTCACCGCGGCGGCCTTCCCCGTCATCGCCGCCCTCGCCTGGACCACCGACCGCACCAACAGGAAGCGCCGGGCAGCGGGCAGCGCCTGAAGCCTGCCGGGGGAGCGACCGGGGCTGCGCGGTTCACGCGGTGAGGATTGGCTTGCACCCCGGGTACCGGGCCGTCCACCTCATTGCCTTAAGGCTCCAAGCAAGCCGACCAGCGCCGGGCGGGTGAGGGCGAGCACGTTGGCGGGGGCGTCGCTCTCGCGGAGCAGGACGACATTGCCCACGGCAGCGAGTTCAACGCAGTTGGCCGCGTCCTGCCCGGCAGAGAAGGAAGACTTCTGCCACTTGATGTCCTGGGCCATGCCGACCCCTTTCACACACTGCTCGCGGGACAGCGGATGCATCGGCCTATCGATGCACGGGCGGCTCGAAGCCCCCACCGGGGCTACCGGCCTTCACCTGGCGTACCAACCCGGCCAACGTCCCACGCGTAAGGGCGAGCACGTTAGCGGGGGCATCGCTCTCACGAAGAAGGACGACGCCACCCACAGCGGCGAGTTCAATGCAGTTGGCCGAATCATGAGCGCCGGAGAACGAAGACTTCTCCCACTCGGCAACCAGTGTCATGTCAGGCCCTTTCACATGCTCTGTACGAGGCGGTGGATGAGCTCCCTTGACTCTACGACCCCCAACGCCGCCACCTCCAACTTGCGCATAATCGCTCGATAGCGGCGGAGTTGTGCTTCCGCATCCACAAAAGCAGGACCATGCGGCGTGTCCACCAGGACCGTATCCAGCTGCGGAACGGGCCCGCCCGCATACACCAGCGGATCACCGATGCCGGCGAAGTCATCCACATCGAACGGAACAACACGGACGGCTACATGGGATAGTTCAGACTGATCCAAGATATGGAGCAGCTGATTCCGGGCGACTTTCCTATCGGCCGCCCTGATCCGCAGTGCCGCTTCGTGGATCACTGCCAGGTAGGGAACAGACAGCCCCTGACGACGCAGCCGGAACCGGACGCGCATTTCAAGCTCTTCCTCCGACAGCTTGGGCACCGTGGAAGCAAAGATTGCCCGGATATGCGCCTCCGTCTGCAACAGACCGGGGATGTAGACGCACTCAAAGTTCGTCAAGCACACAGCGTGACACTCAAGTTCAGCCAGGTTCAGGTAGCCGGAAGGCACCCACCCCCGGCACTCCTCCCACCACCCCCGCCCCTTCTCCGTCGCCATACCCACCAGTGCGTCCACGAGCGCGGCATCGTCGCACGCGTACTGGCTGGCCAGGTGACGTACGCGCTCCGCACTGACACCGACCCGGCCCGCCTCCGTCGCGGAAACCTTGGTCTCGGCGATGCCCGCCGCCTGAGCGGCCTCCCGTCCGGTCAGACCTGCTCGTTCTCGAAGTTTGCGCAGTTCAGCGCCGAGTCGTTCCTGGCGGGCGGTGACAACGCTTCTCGCTGGCATGTTCCTCTGCTCTCGCGGGAGTTGAAAGTACGAGTATCCCAGTCCAGCTTGACCGGGTTCAACTGAACCCCTACTTTGAGTGACGCAACGCACACGCTGCGAGTCCGGGAAGCCGGAAGTGCACCGCCCCGTCACGCCACGACGGCCGCGGCCATGCCACCGCGCCCATCGACCGCAGTGCACCCCGACACCCCCCTCACACTCGGAGTGCCCGTATGCCTGAAATCAACGACGAAGAGCCGTGGGAGTACACGCTTTACATCCCGCATGACGCACGCGCGGTCACCATCTGCCGCCGTGCGCTACGCCTGATCCTCTCCGCTCACGAGCTGCCGCACCTCTCCGAGGTGGCGGAGTTGCTGGCCACGGAACTGGTCGGCAACGCCGTACGCCACACCAAGGGGCCCGCGGCCCTCGGAGTGCGCTGGGCGGGCGGGGTTCTCCGTATCGGCGCGTGGGACGCGGACCCCACGCCGCCCGCTCCCCCGCTGCGCACCCCCGCCGACGCCGAGGACGGCCGCGGCCTGGCGCTCGTACGTTCCTGCGCGGACGGCTGGGGCTGGCACGCGCTCACTTCCGCCGGGGACAGCGGCAAGTACGTCTGGTGCGAACTGGCGGCGGCGTGAACGGCACCGCTCTCGACGCCGCCATGGAGCGGCGACGGCTGTGGCCCGACCGTGCGCCGTGGATTCGGCGGGCCGTGGGCGACGTGCCCCGGCACGCGTTCGCGCCCGAGCGGTTGTGGCGGTGGGACGGCCACGTGTACGTACCGGTGGACCGGGAGGCCGAAGCCGGGCGGTGGGCGGCGCAGGTGTACGCGGGGCCGGAGGAACCGGCTGTTACGCAGGTCATCGACGGGCGGGCGTCGTCCAGCCTGTCGTGTGTCGCGGTCGTGGTCGACATGTTGGATTCGCTGAAGCTGGAGCCGGGGCAGCGCGTTCTCGAACTGGGTACGGGCTCGGGCTGGAACGCCGCGCTGCTGGCGCGGCGTTCCGGGCCGGGGCTCGTATCCAGCGTGGAGACCGACCCCGGACTCGCCGCGCAGGCCCGAACTCGGCTCGCCGCCATGGGAGTCGACGTCACGGTCGAGGTCGGCGACGGGGCCGCCGGGTGGCCGGACGGCGGGCCGTACGACCGGCTGATCTGCACGTACGCGGTCGAGGCGATCCTGTGGGCGTGGGTGGAGCAGACGCGGCCGGGCGGGCGGATCGTCACGCCCTGGGGGAGGTTGGGGCACGTGGCGCTGACCGTCGTGGAGGACGGCGCGTCGGCGGCCGGCTGGGTTCAGGGGCTGGCGGCCTTCATGCCCAGCCGCGGCACCAGCCCGCCGCCCACCTGGCAGCAGGTACGCGGCACCGGTCCGCCGCCGGAGGCGGAGGCGGAGTGGCGCACCGTACGGGAGCTCGGCCCGCTACGTACGGACCCTCACCTGCTGTTCGCGCTACGGGTGGCGCTGCCGGACGTACACCTGACTCTCGATCCGTACGGCGGGGAGAACGACCCGGCCGTACGGCTCCACGACACCGCCCACACCTCCTGGGCCACCCTCGGCCCCTCCCCCGGCGGCGACGCGACAACCGTCGCCCATCAGTCCGGGCCGCGCCGCCTGGCCGACGAGGTGCTGGCCGCCTGGGACGAGTGGACGGCCGAGGGCTCGCCCGAGCTGTACGACTTCGGCATGACGGTCACGCCGCATGACCAGTACGTATGGGTCCGCCACCCCGCTACCGGCCGCCGGCCGGGGCCCCGGCACGGCTAGGTGGACGGCGTGTCGGGACGGGCGTCGTACGCGGCGCGGGCGGCGTCGATGTGAACCAGGTGCGCGGTGCTCCACTCCAACAGGGGTGCGGTGGCCTGGCGGAGGGTCGTGCCCATCGGGGTGAGTTCGTAACTGACGTGCGGCGGCATGACGTTGCGGACGGTCCGCGTGAGGATTCCGTCGCGCTCCAGGCTGCGCAGGGTGACGGTGAGCATGCGCTGGCTGATTCCGTCGATGGCCCGCTTGAGTTCGGTGAAGCGGCGCGGCCCCTGGCTGAGGTTGCGTACGACCAGCAGCGACCACTTGTCGCCGACGATGTCGAGCACTTCGCGGGTCCGGCACGGGTCCTCGCACTCGACCGGCTCGGAGTCGCTACGGGCTGTACTCATGGTCACCTCCAGGGAACCGGGTCACAGGAATGTGCCTTATTGCCCGGGGCGCGGCACATGCTCCAGGATGACGGTGGTTCTCAAAGGGTACCGAGGCACGAACAGGAACTGCTAGACGGCCGGCCCTCCGCACCACTATTCCGCTACTCCGCTGCTCCGCCACTCCGCTGCTCCGCCGGCCCCCACGCTCCCGCACCTTCGCGCCCCCTCACCGCACACCGAAGAGAAAGACTATTCCCACCATGTCTACATTTCTGCTGGTACACGGCGCCTGGCACAGCGGCCGGGCCTGGGAGCGGGTGGTCCCGCTGCTGAAGTCGGCCGGGCACCGCGTGTTCGCGCCGACGCTGACCGGTTACGGCGACAAGGCGCACCTGCTCAGCCCCGAGATAGGGCTCGAAACGCACGTCAAGGACGTCGTCGAGCTGATCCGTGAAGAGGACCTGACCGACGTCGCACTCGTGGGGCACAGCTACGCGGGGCTGGTCATCTCGTCCGTGACCAACGACGTCCCGGAGAGGGTCGCGCATCTGGTGTATCTGGACGCGATGGTCCCGGAGCACGGCGAGGCCGGCATCGACATCCACCCCTTCACCCAGAACCTGATCGACCAGGCCGCGGAGTCCGGCGGCGGCTGGCGCATTCCGCCGCTGCCCGAGATGCCGCCGCCCCTCGGCCTGTTCGGGGTCACCGATCCGGCGGACGTCGCGTGGTTGCGGGCGACACTCTCCGACCAGCCGGTGGACTGCCTGCGGGAACCGGTCCGGCTGGACAACCCGGCCGTGAAGTCGATTCCGCGTACGCACATCCACTGCGTCGGCGCGGCGCCGGAAGGCATCACGCGACGGCCCGTCCCCGCGATGCAGCCCAATGGCTCGCCGTCACAGGTGCGGGAGCTGCCGACCGGACACGACTGCATGATCACCATGCCTGCGGAACTGACCGAGCTGCTGCTCAAGACCGACCTCTAGCCCCACCCGCGGCACCGGCGACCCACCTGCGGCACTGCCGCCCGACACCTGCGCGCCCGGCCCACGAAAGCGGGCTCGGCACGCAAAGGCCGATCCGACCCGCAGAAGCGGACCCAGCACCCAAAAGCGGCCTCAACCCGCCAAAAGCAGCCCAGCCAACAGCAGAGCGTCGGCTTGAACACTTCGACTTGAGCACCAGCGCCCACTTGAGCACCAGTGCCAGCGCTTGAGCGCCGGCGCCCGCGCCTACTTCAGCGCCAGCCAGGCCACCGCCGCCACGACCACCACCGCGACGATCACTCCCACGATCACCCCGACCCGCGGGCCGGACGAGGAAGGGCGGGTCACAGCGGCCGCGGGAGCGGCCGCTCGGCGCTGGGGCTCTTCGTCGACGAAGGCGCGGAACATCTGGGTGTTGCCGGCCGGGTCGTAGTTGCCCTCGGGGCCCTGCTGCTGGGGGTTAGCCATAGGGCAGGACCCTAGCGAAGAAGCGTGGGCCTCGGCACCCCGGGGCCGTCCATAACCCCTTGTCCCAGCGGGTGTTCGCCCCGCCTTCTGCCTCTATGTCCACGTGTGCACCCCACCATGCGACCCACCCCCACCTGCGGTTTTACGAGGTTCGCACCGCACCTTGACGTACCGCCGACGCATCCTTTCCCACTCCTTTACTCCGGCGACCCCCATTTCGTTTGCCTTCAGCAACCAAATGATTCTATGGTTGCCCTAAGCAACTGATCGTCCGGAGGTGGTGCCAGTGGCCGCTCAAGAGCAGTACGAGGAGCTGGCCCGGCAACTCGGCACCGTCGACGCGATCAAGCGAGACCTGGGCCGGATGCTCCCGCTGAACTGCTCGCCCGCCTCGGCCATCCTGCTCTCCCTGCTCAACCGGTACGGCGAGATGCGGATGAGCAGACTGGCCGAGCTGCTCGCGATCGACATGTCGGTGACCAGCCGGCACGTGGCCTACGTCGCCGAGCGCGGCTGGATCGAACGGCACCCCGACCCGCAGGACAAGCGGTCGCGGCTGCTGCGCCTCAGCCCCAGCGGCGCCAAGCTGCTGAACCAGGTGTCCACCCTCTACACCGAGACACTCGCCGCGTGCCTCAAGGACTGGTCCGATGACGACGTCGGCAGCCTCATCGACTTGCTGACGCGGCTGCGCGAGGCGTTCGGCGACTGCCGGGCGCGCGCACCGCACCCCAACGGCGCGGATTCCACTGCCCGTACACCCGCGTAAAGACGCACAAGAACGCGTTCGACCGCGTAACGAAACGCGTTCACACGCGTAGAGAACCGAAGGAACCACATGGCTTCGACCACACCGGCCGGTGTGCGGGGCGGCCACGCCAAGCACGGAGGCGGCCACCAGCCGGCCCCCGGCTCCGACGCAGAGCCCATGACCCACCGGCAGATCATGGAGGCGCTGTCCGGGCTGCTGCTCGGCATGTTCGTCGCGATCCTGTCGTCGACGATCGTCTCCAACGCGCTGCCCCGGATCATCCACGACCTGAACGGCAGCCAGTCCTCGTACACCTGGGTCGTCACGGCCTCGCTGCTCGCGATGACCGCGACCACCCCGCTCTGGGGCAAGCTCTCGGACCTCTTCAGCAAGAAGCTGCTGGTCCAGATAGCCCTCGTGATCTACGTCGGCGGCTCGGTCGTGGCCGGGCTCTCGCAGAACGCCGGCATGCTGATCGCCTGTCGCGTGGTCCAGGGCGTCGGCGTCGGCGGCCTCTCCGCCCTCGCCCAGATCGTGATGGCCGCGATGATCTCCCCGCGCGAGCGCGGCCGCTACAGCGGCTACCTCGGCGCGACCTTCGCCGTCGCCACCGTCGGCGGCCCGCTGCTCGGCGGCGTCATCACCGACACGAGCTGGCTCGGCTGGCGCTGGTGCTTCTACGTCGGCGTGCCGTTCGCGATCATCGCCCTGATCGTCCTCCAGAAGACCCTGAAGCTCCCGGTCCTGAAGCGGGACGTCAAGGTCGACTGGTTCGGCGCGTTCTTCGTCGCCGCCTCCGTCACGCTGCTGCTGGTCTGGGTGACCCTGGCCGGCAAGAACTACGACTGGATCTCCTGGCAGACCTTCGTCATGGTCGGCGGCGCGATCGTGCTCGCCCTGATCTTCGTCTACGTCGAGTCGAAGGCGAAGGAGCCGATCATCCCGTTGCGGCTGTTCCGCAACAAGACGATCACCCTCGCCTCCCTCGCGTCGCTGTTCGTCGGCATCTCGATGTTCACCGGCACGGTCTTCTTCTCCCAGTACTTCCAGCTGGCGCGCGGCAAGACCCCCACGATGTCCGGCGTCATGACGATCCCGATGATCGCGGGCCTCTTCATCGCCTCCACCGTCTCCGGCCAGGTGATCACCAAGACCGGCCGGTGGAAGTACTGGCTGGTCTCCGGCGGCGCGCTGCTCACCGCGGGCCTCGGCCTGCTCGGCACCATGCGGTACGACACCCCGTACTGGCACCTGGCCATCTACATGGCGCTGATGGGCCTCGGCATCGGCATGATGATGCAGAACCTGGTCCTCGCCACGCAGAACCAGGTCGCCCCGCAGGACCTCGGCTCCGCCAGCTCCGTCGTCACATTCTTCCGCTCCCTCGGCGGTGCGGTCGGCGTCTCGGCGCTCGGCGCGGTGCTCGGCACCCGGGTCACCCACTACGTCCAGGAGGGCGTAGCGGACCTCGGCCCCAAGGGCGCGGCCCTGGGCCACGGCGGCACCGGCGGCGGGGGCATACCCGACCTGTCGCAGCTGCCCGCGCCCTTCCGCACCATCATGGAGAGCGCGTACGGGCACGGCGTCGGCGACGTCTTCCTGTACGCGGCGCCGTGCGCACTGCTCGCCTTCATCCTCACCCTGTTCATCAAGGAGGTCGCGCTGCGCAGCAAGTCCGGCACCGAGCGGGCGCTGGCCAGTGACGACGCGGCCCCGGCGACGGCCCCCGCGGCCGCTCAGTCCGCCGCTCAGTCCTTCGAGAGCACGGCCGAGCTGGAGCCCGCCCTCGTCGGCGCGCCGAGCACGGCCGACGGCGACCAGGCGCTGGCCCCGGCCGCTGCCCCGGCAGTCGCCCCCGAGCCGCAGCACCTCGCGGCGTTCGCCTCCACCGGCGACGGCCCGCCGCCCGGCTCCACCGCGATCCGGGGGTTCGTGAAGAACGCCGACGGCCAGCCCGTCGCCCGTTCCGCGGTCACGCTGATCTCGCTGAGCGGCAGCCAGCTCGGCCGCGCCGTGGCCCAGGGCGACGGTTCGTACGCGCTGTACGCGCCGGGCTCCGGCTCGTACGTACTGATCGCGGCGGCCGACGGCCACCAGCCGCAGGCGTCCACCGTCGTCGTCGGCGACGAGCCGCTCGGCTACGACATCCTGCTCTCCGGCACCAGCGGCCTCGCGGGCCTCGTCCGCGCCGCCGTGACCGGTGCGCCGGTCGACGCGGCGATGGTCGTCGTCACGGACGTACGGGGCGAGGTGCTGGCCACCGGCAAGACCGGGCCGCAGGGTGACTTCACCTTCGACGAGCTGGCCCCCGGCACGTTCACCATCGCCGTGAACGCGCCCGGCCACCGGCCCGCCGCCCTCCCCGTCGAGGTCGGCCACCAGGGCGTCACCCGCATGGAGATCGAGCTCCAGGCCGGCGCCCGGGTGCAGGGCACCGTACGGGCCGGGGCCGACCGGCGTCCGATGCCGGACGCCCGGGTCACGCTGATCGACGCGGCCGGGAACGTGGTCGCCACCGCCACCACCGGTGAGGACGGCGCGTACGCCTTCACCGACCTGGACGCGGGCGACTACACCGTCATCGCGAGCGGCTACCCGCCGGTCGCGGGGGCGCTGAACGTCGCCGGGCACGGCGTCGACGGCTACGACGTCGAACTCACCCACCCCGGCGACTGACCGGCGGCACGCAAGACCCCGGGGGCCGGGGCGCGGTTCGAGCGGAGACGCGCCCCGGCCCCCGGCCCGGGACCGGCACGGACGGTCCCACGAACCCCGGCGGCGGCCGGCCGACAGGCAGGGGACGGCCTGCGGCCGCCGCCGGGGCTCCACAGCAGACCGACGGCGTCCGGTGCCGCGGGCCCCATGACCCCACGGCACATCCCACGTCACACCCCACGACATCCCCCCACACGTCCCCACACGTACGACGAGCGAGAAATCGGGAGCGGGAACGGCAATGACCACCACTGGGGCAGGACTGCGGGCGCGGGTACGCACCCGCGACGGCTGGGCGGTGCAGCACGCGGTGCTCACCATGACCGACATGCAGGGCGCGCAGGTACTGCGCGCCCAGGCCGACGACGACGGCGCGGTCCACTCGGACCAGCCGCTGGCGCCCGGCCCGTACACGGTCATCGCGACCGCCGTCGGCTACGCCCCGGCCGCCTCGACCGCCATCGTCACCGCCTCCGGGCGCGCCGACGTCGGCACCGTAGTCCTCGCCCGGCAGGGCGGCGTGGAGCTGCCGCCGCCCGGGGCGTGGACCATCGACCCGATGCACTCCTCGGTGGGCGCGGTCGCGCAGCACCTGGGGATATCCAGCGTGCGCGGGCGGTTCACCGAGTTCGCCGGGCGCATCGAGATCGCCGAGAACATCGACGACCCGTCGAAGTCGGCCGTCGAAGCGGTCATCCGGGCCGACTCCATCGACACCGGCAACGCCATGCGGGACGGCCACCTGAAGTCCGCCGACTTCCTGAACGTAGAGGCCTTCCCGGAGATCACCTACCGCTCCACGGGCCTGGAGCCGGCCGGCGCCGACCGCTGGACGGTCCACGGCGAACTGGCCCTGCACGGCGTGGTGCGGCCCGTGGACCTCGCCCTCACCTACCTCGGCACCGGCCCGGACCCGTGGGGCGGCACCCGCGCCGCGTTCCGCGCCACCGCCGAGCTGCGGCGCGAGGACTTCGCGATGAACTACAACCAGGTCGTCGCGGCGGGCATCGCGGCGATCGGCACCACGCTGCGGGTCGAGCTCGACATCCAGGCGGTGCAGGGGACGCAGCTGCCGGGGCTGTAGAGGCGGTGGCAGAACGTGGGAAGGGGCGTACGGACTTCCGTACGCCCCTTCCCGTTCCCACGCCCGTTCCCACGTCCTACGAGCGTCTCGCGGGCGGGTTCCTACCGCCCCGCGTCCTGCCCGCTCTCCCGCCGCGCGCGGTCCCTCAGCACCTCGATGCCCGCGATGGCGCAGTCCAGCGCCACCTCGAAGTCGCGGGCGCGCATGGCCTCGATGTCGGTGCTGGGGCGGGAATCCATGAGCCGCTTGGACTCCTCGAACTCCGGCCGCTCGTTGACGGTGGCCATCACCTCGGAGAAGTACTCGTCCTGCGTCAGCCCCGCCTCACGGCAGCGGGCGGCGAAGCGGCCCTCGATCGTGCCGTAGCCGTAGACGAACTGGTAGACGAGGGCCAGGACGCCGGGGATCTGCTCCATCGGCAGCCCGCTGCTGATCGCGACGCGCTGGGCGGCGGTGGCGAACGCCATCGCGTGCGGACCGATGTTGAGGTACTCCCCGATCAGCCTGGAGACCCATGGGTGACGGACCAGCATGTCGCGGTTGGTGACGGCGAGCAGCCGCAACTGGTCGCGCCAGTCGGCGTCCGTGCCCTCTTCGGGCACTTCCAGCTCGGCGGCGGCCGCGTCGACGGCGAACTCCAGCAGGTCGTCCTTGGTGTCGACGTACCAGTAGACGGACATCGCGGTGACGCCCAGCTCCGCCGCCAGCCGCCGCATCGAGAACTTCGTCAGGCCCTCGGCGTCGAGCAGCCGGACGGTGGCCGCGACGATCCGGTCGTGGTCGAGCCCGGCCGACTGCTCGGCGCCGCCGCCCGGTCCGGAGTGTTCCGCCCTGCGTTTGGGAGCGGGCCGGTCGTTCAGCCACACACTGGCCCGGATGGTTCGGGTGCGGCCGCTCGCCATGGCGCGCTCTCCTTCTGCGATGCGCTGGTGGTACGTATCCGATGCTAAGGCCCGGACCGGGCGAAGCCGCCCGCACGGTCCGGGCCCGGCGGCACTCGGCCGCCGACCGGTACGCCCCGCTCCGCTTCCGGCCCCGGCGGTGCGGCGTCGGCACGCTCGGCACGGCGCAGCAGCAGCGCGGCCAGCACACCGCCGACGAACACAGCCGCCGCACCGGCCAACTGGCTTGTCTGGACGTCGGTTGAGAAGGCGTCGGCGACGACGGCACGGTCCGCGTCCGTACGGGCGGCGGCGGGCACGGCTACGCCCAATCCATTGCCGAACTCGGTCAACGTCCCATTGACACCCGCACCGACACCCGCCTTCTCCGGCGGAATCGCGAACATGATCGCGTTGGCCATGGCCGGCATCGCGAGCGCGATACCCGCACCGCACCCATCAGGACCAGCCCGAGCGGACATCGGAACCTTCAGCCGCCGCGGGCGAACGCGTGATCACGGTTTCGCTGGTGCGCAGGCCAGAAATCAGGTGCTGAACGTGCTGAACGTAGTGACGCCCGCCCCGGCCGGGGCGGGCGTCACTACGAGGGGAAGGGCGAGTTGGTAGCTACCGCTCCGCCCTCTGGGCCATCTGCCTTCCCTAGGACTGGACGTACTGAGCGGAGAACCAGCCGTGGGTGTTGGTTCCCGCGATGCGCGCGTAGACCCATGTCCCACCTGAGTTGTAGTCCCAGATCCACAGGGTGGTTCCCTTGTCCACCTGCCCCAGGGCCTGGCAGGAGGTCGAGGGGCCGGAGCGGTACTTCACCGTGGTGGTGGCGTGGGCTTTGATGGACACAGCGTGCTTACCTGCCGTGCACGCCTGTATATCCCCTGCGGCATTCGATACCGCTGAAGCCGGGGGCGCGATCAGCGCCCCAGCCCCCAGAGCGATGGTCGCCGCGGTCATCACGATCCTCTTCCTCAGCACGAGACTCCGTCCTTTCGAATCGACCAGAGCCGCTGCCCGGACGCGTTGCTGCGAGAACGACCGGTCGGCCTGGCTTCGTGTCCGGTGATGAGCTGCATCAGATGCTGTCGCCGCGTTCGCTTCGCGTCCTTAGCCCGCGGCGCACTGTCGTTGGCCTATTGCGCACTACCGCCCGACGAAGTTCCCGGGGAACGCTGAATGAACGCTCAGCACCGCGCTATGGGGGGATGCAGTGGAGTCCGTGTTCGACTGCGCCGGCGTGCCTGTTTCCGATCGCGCCGAGGCGTGGCGGGAGATCACGACGAAAGCGCTGGTGCCCACGAAGATCGAGCTTCCGGACCCGGCCTCCTTCAGCGCGCGTCTGCGGACCATGCCGCTGGGAGCTGTCCAGATGACAGAGATGTCCTACGGGCCGCATCTCTCGCGGCGAACGCCCGCCCTCATCCGCCAGTCCGACCCGGAGCACTACCAGTTCGCTCTGATCCGCACTGGACGCCAAGGCATCGACCAGGCCAGGACCAGAGCTCGCCTCTGTCCCGGCGAGATGGTGCTCTACGACAGCTCGCGCCCCTTCGACGCCTCCGTCAAGGCCGGTCCGCCCCCGGCTGAGTCGGTGCTGCTCCAGTTCCCCAAGCGCCTGCTGCCATTGCGCGAATCCCAGGTCAACCGGCTCCTGGCGGTGAACCTGCCGGGCGTGGAGGGCGTCGGCCGGCTGCTCGCCCAGTTCATGATCTCGCTGGTCGACGAGCATGCGAAGTTCGGCGCGCGGGACGCGGCCCGGCTGGGAACCACCGCGATCGACTTGATCACTTCTGTGCTGGCCCACCGGCTCGACGGTGAGATGCCCATCCCGTCGCAGTCGGCGCAGCGCGTCCTGTTCTTGCGCATCACCTCGTTCATCGACCAGCACCTGGACGACGCGGACCTGAAGCCCGCCACGATGGCATCGGCCCACCAGATCTCGTCGCGCTACCTCCAGCGGATCTTCCAGATGCACGGCACGACCCCCGGTGCCTACCTCAGACTCCGGCGGTTGGACCGATGCCGACGGGACCTGGCCGATCCCGGCTTGAGCCATGTCACCATCCGGGCCATCGCCGCCCGCTGGGGGTTTCCCCAGGCGGCCGAGTTCAGCCGCACGTTCCGTGCCACAGCGGGCATGCCGCCCAGCGACTACCGCAACATCCAGTTAGGGCACTGACGCCCCTCAGGAGACGCCCCAGGGGACGACGTACCGCCAGACCCATCGGCCGGCGCTGTCAGGGGCGTAGAGGCTGCCGCAACATCAAGAGCGGCGGCGGTGTCCGGCGGAACACGGCGGGTGCGGCTCGTCATCGACCGTGTCGGTGGTCAGTGGGTGCGCAGTCGCTGTCCTTCGGTGGGGGTGACTGTCAGCGTCCACTGTGGCCAGGTGGGCCACCCGGTCTCGCGCCACGGTCGGAACCCCCGCTGGCCGCGGGTTTTCATGAAGTACAGCGTCGTGATCAGCCCGCCCTCGGCGCCGCCCTCGCCATCGCACCGGAGCCACGCCAAGGCATCGCAGCGCATCGGGGTGTCGAGCGGCGTGATGATGAGCCCGCCCGCCTTGACCTGGCGCAGCCACGGCGCGGGGATCTCGCGGACGCCCACGGTCGAGATCAGCCGGTCGTAGGGCGCCTCGTGCTCGTATCCCTGTTCGCCGTCCGCGCACACCACGTGCGGGTGGCAGCCGAGTTCGGCGAGACGCGTCCGGGCGCGTTCGGCGAGGGCTGGTTGCAGTTCGAGAGTGACGAGGTGGTGGTCGCCGGTGCGGTGGGCGGTCAGGGCCGAGCTGTAGCCGGTGCCGGTGCCGATTTCGAGGGTGGTCTCGCCGGGCTGCGGGTCGAGGTGGTGCAGCATGTTGATCACGACGGCGGTGGAGGAGATCGACGCGGTGAAGTCGTTGCTGGCGGTGGGGCCGGCGTCGATGGATACGGTCCCGTCGGCGATCTGCGTGATGAGCGCCCAGTTGGGCCGGTAGACCGCCGCCAGCCACTCGGTGGGGTTCCGGGTACGGTCCAGGACCGGGTACCGGCCGTCGGCATCGCGTTCCGGCGCCCAGACCCGGTCCGGAACGAAATGGTGGCGGGGAACGGCGTGGAACGCCTGCCGCAGCCAGGGCCGGTCGGTGAAGTAGCCGCCCTTGTAGGTGTCGATGGTCTTCTCGCACTGTTGGCGAAGTTCAGCAGCATTCACGGCCCGTCCCCTCCGGCTTCTGCTCGTCTTCTCTACTCGTCGGACGGGAGGCCCGGTTCCTCGTCCTCGTGACCGTTGCCGCTATCGGGCCGACCGGTGTCGGGGAGGTCGCCTTCTTCTGTCTGTGGGGGACCGGCTCCCCCGCCGTTCGTACGGTCCATGGCCGGCTCATTCCATGACTTCTTCCATGGCTTCTTCCATGACTTCTTCCAGGGTGCGCCTCTTGTCGCCCGGCGCGGGGACTATTGCCGGTACGGGCGTCGGCACGGCCGAGGATGCGCCGGACATCGTGGCTGGCGACCTGTACGTCTATACCGACACGTGGCACCTGCAAGCCAACCTTGCCGGTCCACGAGGTTCGCAGGGCCCGAGCGGGGAACCGGGTCTCGTCCGGTCCGTCAACGGCCGCTCCGCGGCCGAGGTCGCCCTCGACGCCGACGACGTCCGCGCCATCCCCGCCACCGCCGCCGGCACCCCCGGACACGTGCCCACCGCCCAGCTCCCCCCGTTTTCCGGCGGGGGCGCGGTCGAGTCGGTCAACGAGAAGACCGGCGCGGTCGTACTGACGGCCGGTGACGTCGGCGCCCTCGCCACGGCGACCCGCGGCGCCCACGGTGGCGTCGACTCCGCCTCCGCCATCGTCGACGCGTCCGGCATCCCCGCATCCCTGCCGTGGGTGGCGGGGGCGCTCGCCGTCGCCGGTGGCCTCACCCGCGTCATGGCCCTGCCCGTCCGCGTCGGCCTCGGTCTGGTCGACGACAAGCCTCGGGCCAAGGGCGATGACTGGTGAACGAGTCCGCCGGTACCGACGTCGCCCTCGAACTGGAGCGACTGCGGCGCTCGGTCGAGGTCGGGTTCGCCAAGACTGACGGCGCGCTCGCGCTGCTCGTGCAGCGGTCCGACCAGACCGACGAGCGGCTCTCTGACCACGAGCAGCGCCTCGACGCCCTCGAACGCGGCCGGTGGCCACTGCCCACGGTCGCAGTCCTGACAGGGGTAGCCGGGGCGGCGATTGCCATGATCGCGCTATTCCAACGGTAGACGTGGGCCAGGTGCATACTGGCCCCTGCTTTCGCTCACAGGGAGGTCGCATCAATCCATGCGTTCACCCCATATGCCGGGTCCCGCGAAGTTGGACGAAAACCGCTGTCGGCCTGCGTAACATCGCAGGTCACTGCCTGTGGTCCCCGCGCAGGCGGGGGTGGTCCTAACGTGTTCATGGTGAAGGCGTGGGCGGTCCGGTGGTCCCCGCGCAGGCGGGGGTGGTCCCTGCGTCCATGACGCAGAAGCGCGCGACATCGAGTGGTCCCCGCGTACGTGGGGGCGACTTCCCAGCCTCGGCACCCTGGTCGCCAACCCGCTGCTCACCCTGTGGCAGACCGCCGCGCCCACTGACAACCTCGCCCCCGCACCGGCTGCATGCCGGTGCGGGGGCCTTTTGCGTGTGCGGCGGCTCAGACTTCGCTACGGGCCGCGAACGCGACGAACGCGGACCACGCGGCGGGGGAGATTATGAGCGCGGGCCCGTTCGGGGCCTTGCTGTCCCGGACGGGGACAACGCCCGGCACACCGTCCCCAACCTCGATGCAGTCTCCGCCGTTGGTGCTGCTGTAAGTGGATGCCCGCCACGTCACGGGCAGCGTGCTAGCGCTGATCATGCGCTCAGTCCTCTCAGATGCTTGCCGATCCTGTCGGCTGACGCGTCGGGCGACAGTGCTACAGCCCTGAGCAGATCATAGGAGAGCACAGCTTCAGCCACCTCGGCCGGTTCTGTGGTCATGCGCCCCTGCGAGAAGCCATCGACGTACAAGACGTCCGCATGGTCAGGAAAGCCCATGATCGTGAACGGGCCGGCGAGACCAGGGTGTTCGGGCTTCTCTACCGGAACCACCTGAATCACGACCCGCGGCGATTCGCCCGCCTTGAGCAGCCGTTCGAGTTGGGCACGCATCACATCCGCGCCTCCAATGTGCCGGAGTAGCGCGTACTCATCGACTACGAACCACGTACGCGGCGGCTCAGAGCGCTCGAACATCTCCTGACGAGTCATGCGTGCCGCAACGAGATCGTCCAGGTTGTCCGGCCGTACAGCGCTGAGCATCGCTCGCGCATAGTCCTCCGTCTGTAGTTGCCCCGGAATTACCTGACTCTGAAAGCTGCGCAGCGACGTAGCCTCACGCTCCAACTCGACGTACGGCAGGAACCACGACGGGTACGCATACCTGAGTACCAGCGGGTGAAGCCTCGTGAAGTGTCCGTCTGCCTTGAGTGCAAGATCCAGGTCTCTCGCCAAGGGCAGGGACGGGACCCGACGGCCGCGCTCAACCCTGCTGATGACTGGCTGCGTTGTGTTCGCATCCGAGGCCAACTCCGTCTGCGACGTCGAGCCTCGAAGTCGCGTCACCTCCGAGCCGAAGAAGGCCAGCACCGATGCTGAGGGGTCGAGATCTTCCGTCTCGGCAGTCATACAAGATCACTTCCTTATGCCAGGCCGTTCGGCATAGCGCACTCCCTGTTGAGCGTACGCGCAGACTCCGATTCTTGAAGACGAAGCGAGAGCAATCACTCACGGAGGGTGACGCATGTCCGCGCAAGTCTTCGATACCCCAACAGCTCCGGACCACATCGTGGTTGAGGCATGGCTCCGCGCAGGCGGTGCGTGGCGCATGGCTCCGGTGTGGTGGCCGGCCGAGAGCGAGTACCGACGCGACCGCCCCGTTCTGGCGCGCGTGCGGACCGAGTTGGGCCGCATGAAGTGGCTGTTCTCGTGAGGAGCCGAGCGCGGGAAGCGCTGTCCCGGCTGATGGCCGAGCAGGGCGTCAACGGTGCGCTCCTGGTGCCGAACGGCACGAACGGCACGAACATGCGGCTCGGCCCGGACGGCCCTCCGTCCGACCCCTTCACCTTCCCGCCGTGCCAGTGCGCCAAGTGCCGCGCAGGGCACGGCACGCCGGACACCTCCGTACAGCTGCGCGCCGACAACACCAACGACCTCCCGAACGGGAACGAGCAATGAGGCGGCCCCCACTGGCTCGTCTCCACCGGGCCTGCCGCGACGTCGAGCGGTGGTGGTCGCTGTACGGCCAGTTCTCCCGCCCGGTACGTGCCGTGTGGCCCAGTCGGCGACGCGTGCACCACGCCGTAACACTGCGGTGCACCGAACCCCGTTACTACGACGCGGCGTTGATGCGGATCGCACTGCGGATCAAAGACATCGAAACCGCCTCGGGAAAGCCGGACGAAAGCCGGCTCCTCCGGCGACTCCTCGGCCCCGAAGCCGAACAGATCATGAGGAGACGCCACCGATGAGCCGCACATTCCGGTACATGACCTGGACGTTCGAACAGGACCCAAGCACGTACCCGGAGTACAGCGCCACCTGCGTCACAGGGGAAGAGCGCGACTGCAGGGAGACGATCCGCGCCTGCGGCCCCGACTGGGCCGAGGAATGGATGCGCCGCCACACACAGGACACCGGCCACACCCGCTACCGCCGAACCAGCGCCGACTACGTAACGCTGGAACCCCCAGGCGACACCGGCCTGATCATCCCCGGCGAAGTCGCCCAGCCCCGCGCACTGCCCGCTGGAGAGGACGCCACATGAGAGGGCTCACAACCTTCCTCGTACTCGCCGGCTCCACAGCCATCGCCCTCCTCTACACACTCGCCACGCCCAACCACCCCTGAACACCCCTCCCCGTCGGTGACCCCACCCGGATTCTGCGGAGTTGGACGAAAACCGCGGTCGGCCTGCGTAACATCGCAGGTCACTGCCTGTGGTCCCCGCGCACGCGGGGGTGGTCCCCACGGCCTCGCCGTGCCGCCCCTCCTCGTCCCGTGGTCCCCGCGCAGGCGGGGGGCACCCCAGCATCACCGCCCTAGTCACCGGTCTGCCGCTCCACCGTGTGGCAGACCACTGCCGCCCACTGACGACCGCGCCCCGTCCCGGCTACGTGCCGGGGCGGGGCCGTTTTGCGTTGAGTGCGAGTCAGGCGTCGCTACGGACCACGAACGCGACGAACGCAGACCACGCGGCAGGCGAAACCGCGAGGACGGGCCCGTTCGGGTCCTTGCTGTCACGGATGGGGACGACGCCATGCAGAGGGACGAGGTTGCTGGCGACCTCTATGCAGTCGCCACCGTTGTTGCTGTAGGAGGATTTGAACCAGTGGGGAACCGGGTAGTCACCATTCACGAGCTGACCTCTCGTATCTCTTTCATCATGAGTGCAGACGCTGTCTGAGAAAGCGCTTCGCCCTGCAACTGATGGTAGGCCGTCAGCATGGGGAGTACGGTTGCGGGCTCACGGTCCACATGGCCTTGAGCCTGGGATTCGGCGTAGGCGACAACGGAGCGGTCGGGCATCGTCAGCAGGTTGACCGGCAAGTCGACCGTCCTTCGCTCGCCGATGTCGAACGGCGCTACCTGCAAGATCGTAGTGGGGCAGGCTGCACACTCGATCAGCCGTTCAAGTTGAGCGTTCATCACCGCCTGTCCACCGACAGGCCGCCGGATGCAACTCTCGTCCAGCACCACGAACAACATCGGGGGACGTTGCCGCTCCAGGGCCGACTGCCGTTCCATCAAGAATGAGACTCGTTCGTCCGCTTGCTCAGGCGTGATCGCCCCCCGTCGTGCGGCACTGTCTGCCAGCACCCGCGCGTACTCCGGGGTTTGCAGCAATCCAGGGATGATGCCGATGTTGTAAATCCGGATCTCCACTGCACGCCCCTCGTACCCGACGTACTCCGGGAACCCTTCCAGCAGACCTCCGTGCTTGATCTCGCGGTACTCACGCTCGAACGACTCCCCTGTACCCGCGAGGCCGAGGGCGCTGTCTACACTGCGCGAGAAACGGAGAGTTGGAGACTTCCGACCAGTTTCAACGCCAGAGATATGCACGCTGGAATAGTCCATATGCGCGGATAGGTCATCCTGAGTCCAGCCGCGCGCCTCCCGCAGTCTGCGCAGCCGCGCTCCGTAGGCTGCCTGAGGGGAAGCATCCGGATTCAACTCCTTGCGGTTCAAGGCGCGTCCACCATCCTTTCATTCCCTATCGGGAGGTTGAATGCTTCCCCGTAGGGGGCCACGCTGAACCTCCCAGTAGTGCTCTCACTACGGAGAGGAGTGGACCAGTGTCCCGAAATCGAGACCGCCCTACCAAACCTCCGCGGGCCCCCGCGCCCTTCCCCCCATCCAGTGGACCGGTGGAAGCCATCCTGCGCACCGGTGGGGCGTGGGCCATAGCTCCGACGTGGTGGCCCCCTGCTGGGGAGTACCGCACCGACCGGGCCGCACTGGCGCGCGTGCGGACCGAGTTGGGCCGCATGAAGTGGCTGTTCTCGTGAGGAGCCGAGCGCGGGAAGCGCTGTCCCGGCTGATGGCCGAGCAGGGCGTCAACGGTGCGCTCCTGGTGCCGAACGGCACGAACGGCACGAGCATTCGGCTCGGCCCGGACGGCCCTCCGCCCGACCCCTTCACCTTCCCGCCGTGCCGATGCGCCAAGTGCCGCGCAGGGCACGGCACACCGGACACCTCCGTACAGCTGCGCGCAGGACACCGGCCACACCCGCTACCGCCGAACCAGCGCCGACTACGTAACGCTGGAACCCCCGGGCGACACCGGCCTGGTCATCCCCGGCGAAGTCGCCCAGCCCCGCGCACTGCCCGCTGGAGGCCACGCCACATGAGAGGGCTCGCAACCTTCCTCGTACTCGCCGGCTCCGCAGCCATCGCCCTCCTCTACACACTCGCCACACGCAACCACCCCTGAACACCCCTCCCCGTCGGCGACCCCACGAGACCCGGCGGCGAGGCGGAACCACCCGACACCCGGACGAAGGGAGCCGCCTATGACACGCCCGTAGATGCCACCACGACCCGCCCTGTGGTGACGCACACGGCGGGTCACCGAACATCCCCGACCCGAGGACGCATGGAAGTGCACGACCTCGTCACCGACCTGGCTACCGGCACCCAGGACGGTGACCAGGAGCAGACCGACACCGACACCAACACCAGCGAACGCCGACACCGACGACACGTCGTCATAGAGACTCCCGCCCTGACCTTCGATCGGCCGAAGCCGTGACAGTCCCCCTCGCGTGCGCGAGGTACACGGAGCTGATCACCGAATTGCGGGACGCGCGGGAAATCCGCAGCGGTCCGGCCTGCGTGGACATCTGTATCCGGCTGCGTGGCCATCAGGCAGAGGACCACCCCGAGCCAGTACGGAGGGACGGAGGGGAGGCAACCAATTGGTGAGCCCCCACTCCGCCCGGCCCTGGGGCTCTTCACCCCCCTCCCGGTCGCACGCTTCCCATGAGCGGAGCCGGCCGGTACGGACCAACCCGAAGACAAAGTGAGGACGCAATGGAAGACGAGCGGACGCCCCCCGCCGAGACCCCGGACCCGCGCGACGACGACACCGCCGAAGGCACCAAGACCGGTGCCACCGAGACCATCGACGACAGCGACGCCGGCGACTCGACGTCATAGAAGAGCTTCCCGCCCTGGTCGCACGCCTGCCCGTGAAGCGGAGTCGGCCGGGGCGGGTCCCACGCCCCAATGGAGTGAACTCGTCTGGCAGTCCCAGACCGTAGAGGAGCAGGCGACGCAACATCTCTCCATGGCCAGCATCTGCCTTCTCTGCGCTAACCCCGAAGCCATCGCAGTCCTGGAAAACGCGGAGGGAATTCACCTGTTCCCCTGTCTATTCTGCGACCGCATTCCCAGAGGGGGGGCTGGCGAGTATCCGCAAACAGTCGGCGCACCTTGCGATACGCGGCACTGCACCGGGCGCGTGGAGGACCGCTACGATTTCAGGCCCGGACGCACTGCCCCCGTGGCCATCACCCGCCATGCGTGCCGCGGGTGCGGCTCGGCCAAGGCGGGCCGGACGAGGAAGCCGAGCCATGCCCGAGCACATCGAGAACGTCCCATGCCCGACCCCCGGTTGTAATGGCTCACGAGCAGACGTCTACGACGTCGATGCAAACGGGGTCACGACGAATACCGGTAGTCAGCCGCGCGATATCTGTGCGCATGGCGGTAACTGAAATCGCGGTGTAACTCCGTGCAGGCACCTTCCCCGCCCGTGTGCTCTCCCCCGAGGCACGCGGGCGGGGTGCCCGCGTGGCCTTCGTCGGAGTCATCCAGCCGAACCAGCCGAGCCCCGTCCCTGGCGTCCAGGCCCTGGGCCCACGGTCCGAGGCCGTGAAGGCCTGCTCCCTCGAATTCGCCCAGGTCGGGGAGGGCGAGCCTTCACCATGCCGCGGGCAACCAGCTACAGGCCGTGGAAGACGCCGACCCCATACGGACCCGGCGGCACTCAGCCGCCGACCGTTACGCCCCGCTCCACTTCCGGCTCCGCCGGTCCCGCGTCGGCGCGCTCGGCCCGGCGCAGCAGCAGCGCGGCCAGCACACCACCGACGAACACAGCCGCCGCACCGGCCAACTGGCTTGTCTGAACACCGGTTGAGAAGGCGTCGGCGACGGCAGCGCGATCCGCGTCCGTACGGGCGGCGGCGAGCGCGGCGGGCAGCGAGCCCGCACCGGCGGCGATGGCGGGTACGAGCGCGGCGAACCGCGAGTTGAGGACCGCGCCGAGCACGGCTACGCCCAATCCATTGCCGAACTCGGTCAACGTCCCATTGACCCCCGCGCCGACACCCGCCTTCTCCGGCGGAATCGCGGACATGATCGCGTTGGCCATCGCCGGCATCGCGAGCGCGATACCCGCACCCATCAGGACCAGCCCGAGCAGCAGCCCGGCGTAGCCGTGCGCGCCGAGGACGGCGACGGCGGCGAGGCCGACGGCCAGCAGGCCCATGCCACTGACGATGGTCAGCGGGGTGCCGAGCTTCGGCAGCAGCCGGGCGCCGACTCCGGTGAGGTTGAGGGCGACGATGACGAGCGCGAGCGGCGTCATGCGCAGCCCGGTCTCCAACGGGTTGTAGCCGAGCACGAATTGCAGGTGCTGGGTGAGCAGGAAGAACGAACCGCCCATGCCGAACGCGACCAGGATGCCGCCGGCCACGGCGCCGACGAACCGGCGGTTGCGGAAGAAGTGCATGTCCAGCATGGGGTGCGGGGCCCTGCGCTCCCAGAGCACGAAGACGCCGAGGCCGGCGAAGCCGATGAGGGCGGACAGCAGCACGGAGGCCGAGGTCCAGCCGTCCACGGGACCGGAGATGATCGCGTAGACGACGCCGGTCATGCCAATGGTGGACAGCAGCGCGCCGAGCAGGTCGGGGCGGTCGCCCGCCGGGTTCTTCGACTCGGGTACGAGCTTGAGGACCGCGATCAGCCCGAGCAGCGCGACGGGGATGTTGACCAGGAAGATCGAGCCCCACCAGAAGTGGTCGAGCAGCGCGCCGCCGATCAGCGGCCCGGCGGCGAAGCCGAGGGAGCTGACCGCGCCCCACAGGCCGATGGCCTTGGTGCGTTCGGCGTCGTCGAAGACCTGGACGATGACGGCGAGGGTGGTGGTCATCAGCAGCGCGCCGCCGACGCCCATGCCCGCGCGGGCGGCGATCAGTTCGCCCGTGGTCTGGGAGAGGGCGGCGGCGAGCGAGCCGATGCCGAACAGGGCGAGCCCGGCGGCCAGCAGCTTCTTGCGGCCGTAGCGGTCGGCGGCGCTGCCCGCGGTGAGCAGCAGCCCGGACTGCACGAGCGAGTACGCGTTGATCATCCACTGGATGTCGGAGGTCGCCGCGCCCATCTCGGTAGTGAGGGAGGGGATGGCGACGTTGAGGACGGTGTTGTCCAGGAGGACTGTGAGCTGGGCTAGGCAGATGACGCCGAGAATCAGCCACCTCTGGGGGTGGCCCGACCCGGCGGATGGCCGGATGGCGGCAGGCGCGGACAACTGGGCTCCTTGTACGGCGTATGGCTAGGGTGCGATTTACACCGTACAACAGCGACTCATACGTCGTACAAGTGATTTTTTACGGGCGTGCGGCGGCCGACATTCCACTTACCGTGGACACGGCCGCCGCCAGCGGCTTTCCGCCGGTCGATCCGCTTTCCGCCGTTCCTTCCGTCGCGATTCGGGATTCCGGACTTCGCTGCGGCGCCGCGCCTTCTCCGCGTCCGCCCGCGCCTTCTCCGCGTCCGCCCGCATCCGACCGCGTCCGCCCGCATCCGCCCGCGTCCGCCCGCGTCCGCCCGCGTCCACCAGCGGCTCCCGCCGCAGCCCCTGCTACGACTCCTTCTGCGCCTTCGGCTTCGTCAGGTCGTAGAGCGTGCTCTTGCCCTCCTTGACCTTCTGGAAATTCGCCTTCACCCAGGAAGTGATCGCCGAGCCGTAGCCCGCCTGCCGCTGTCCGCCCAGCCGTTCCGGCTCGGCGAAGTAATGGATCTTCCCCTGCCGCACGGCTTCCTTGAACGCGTCGAGCGTCGGCGACGGATCGCTGCCGTTGAATCCGCCGATCGCCATCACCGGCTTTCCGGTGGCGAGTTGATAACTCGCCGCGTTGTGCGAACCGACCGTGGCCAGCGCCCAGGTGTAGTCCTCGGCGTCGGCCTTCACCGCGGCCTTGGCCTGGGCGGAGATGTCCTGGCCGTCGAGCAGGCCGCCGACGCCCACGAGCACCGGCCCCTTGCCGCGCCGGTCGCCCCCGGGCCCGCCGCCCGCGCCGCCCTGCGGGCCGCCCGGAGCCTTCTTGGGCTGCTTGCCCGCGGCGAAGAAGGCGCCGCCGGCGCCCTTCTTGCCGCGCATCACCATCCCCATCCCCGACTGCCCGGAGGCCGGCCCCGCCGTCACGATCGAGCCGCTGTGCGGGGTGCCGACGGTGTTGGCCACGTACGCGACGGGCCCGCCCACCGAAGCGGCGAGGCCCACGCCCGCCGCCCACCACGCCAGCCGCCGCCCTAGCCGCGCCACGACCAGCAGCGCGAGCGCCGCCGCCACGCCGCCGATCAGCACGGACCAGCGCAGCCACGGCAGCCAGTGGGCGGTGCGCCCGAGGAGCACGTACGACCAGACGGCCGTCAGCGCCACCGTCGCGCCCAGCACGACGGCCGCCGCCGGGCGGGCCCGCCGCCGCCACAGCACCACCGTGCCCATGCCGACGAGCGCGGCGATGTACGGGGCCAGGGCGACGTTGTAGTACTGGTGGAAGATCCCCGACATGAAGCTGAACGTCAGGAACGTCATCAGCAGCGCCCCGCCCCAGGCGAGGAACGCCCCCCGCTCACCGGCGAGCAGCGCCGCGTCCGTACCCCGGCCGCGCCAGGCCAGCCACACCCCGGCGAGCAGCAGGAGGAAGGCCGCGGGCAGCAGCCACGCGATCTGACCGCCCATGTCGGCCCCGAACAGCCGGGTGAAGCCCGTCCCGCCCCAGCCGCCGCCCCTGCCGCCCTCGTCCCCGGTGATCCGGCCGAAGCCGTTGTAGCCGAAGGTCAGCCCGAGGAAGCTGTTGTCCTGCGAACCGCCGATGTACGGGCGCGAGGACTTCGGCCACAGCTCGACGATCGCCACCCACCAGCCCGCCGAGACCAGCATCGCCAGCCCCGCCCACAGGAGTTGGGCCAGCCGCCTGCGCACCCGGGTCGGCGCGCACAGCACGTACAGCAGGGCCAGCGGCGGCACGATCAGCCACGCCTGGAGCGTCTTCGTCAGGAAGCCCAGCCCGAAGCAGACCCCGGCCAGCACCAGCCACTTCGTACGGGCGTCGTCCAGGCCCCGCAGCACGCAGTACACCGCGCAGACCATCAGCAGGCACAGCAGCGCGTCGGGGTTGTTGAAGCGGAACATCAGCACGGCCACGGGAGTGAGCGCGCAGACCGCGCCGGCCAGCAGCCCGGCAGCCGGCCCGAAGTGCCGCTTCACGGCGGCGTACAGCACGCCCACCGTCGCGACGCCCATCAGCGCCTCGGGCACCAGGACCGACCAGGAGCTGAGCCCGAAGAGCCGTACGGACAGGGCCATCGGCCACAGCGCGCCCGGCGGCTTGTCCACGGTGATGGAGTTCGCCGCGTCGGACGAGCCGAAGAACATCGCCTTCCAGCTCTCGCTCCCCGCCTGCACGGCGGCCGAGTAGAACTCGTTGGCGTAGCGGGACGCGCCCAGGTCCCACACGTAGAGCACGGCGGTCACGGCCAGCAGCCCCAGCAGTCCGGGCCGCGCCCAGCCGGGGTCTTCCAGGTGGCCGCGCCAGAAGCGGCGCGGCAGCCCGCGCAGTCCGGGCGGCCGGGCGTCCGGCCCGTACGCCGGTACGGAGCCGGTACGTCCGTGGCGCGGCTCGCCCCGCAGGCGCGTGGGCGGCATCGGGGCGTCGGGGTGGTGGGTGGTCATCGGGTGCTCCTCGGGGCGTAGTCGCGTCCCCGGTCGAGGTGGCTGGGGCGGCTGCCGCGGGCGTCACGGGCTTCGCGGGGGTCACGCGCGTCACGGGCTTCGTGGGCGTCACGGGCGTCGATGCGGCGGCCTTCATGGCTTGTGCCGCCCGTACGGCCCGTACGGCCTGTTCGACCGTCCTGGCCGCCCCGACTGTCCCTGCCGTCCCGGCTGTCGCCGCCGGTCTCATGGTCGGTGACGCTCGTACGGCCCATGCGACTGTCGTGGCCACGGCCGCCGGCGCCACCGGCTTCGTGACAGGTACGGCTCGTCACACTCAAGCGCCGTTGTGACGCTTCGTCAGCGCCGGCGACGTCCCGGTCCCGTCCCGCCGGGAAGACCCAGGCGCGGAACAGCAGGAAGCGCAGCACCGTCGCCGCGAGGTTGGCGGCCACCAGGACCGACAGCTCCGCGCCGTGCGAGGCGCCCGTGCCGGCCCCGCCCGCCGCCGCGTCCAGGGCCGCCAGCGAACCGCTCGTCAGGGCGAGCCCGATGCCGAAGACGACGAGGCCCTGCGCCTGATGGCGTACGGCCCGCTCCCGGCCGCGCACCCCGAAGGTGAGCCGCCGGTTGGCGGCCGTATTGGCGAGGGCGGAGACCAGCAGGGCCAGCCCGTTGGCGACCTGCGCGCCGACGCCGAGCCGGAAGATCGAGTACAGGCCCAGATAGAACAGGGTGCTCAACGCGCCCACCACGCAGAACCCGACGAGCTGCCGGGCCAGCCCGCCCGGCACGCCGGTCAGCTCGCGGTCGCGCGGGTCCGTGCCGAACGGCCGGCTGAGCCGGTCCAGCGGCAGCGCCCCGGTGGCCAGCGCCCGCCCCACCCGCCATACGCCCTTGAGGTCCTCCGCGGCCGTACGGGCGATGCGCACCGTGCTGTTCGGGTCGTCCACCCAGTCCACGGGCACCTCGTGAATCCGCAGCCCCGCGCGTTCCGCCAGCACCAGGAGTTCCGTGTCGAAGAACCAGCCGCTGTCCTCGACCATCGGCAGCAGCCGGTCCGCGACGTCCTTGCGGATCGCCTTGAAGCCGCACTGCGCGTCCGAGAACCGGGCCGCGAGGCTGGAGCGCAGGATCAGGTTGTACGCGCGCGAGATGAACTCCCGCTTGGGGCCCCGCACCACCCGCGAGCTGCGCGTGAGCCGGGAGCCGATCGCGAGGTCCGAGTGGCCGGAGATCAGCGGCGCCACCAGCGGCAGCAGCGCGTTCAGGTCGGTGGAGAGGTCGACGTCCATGTAGGCGAGGACCGGGGCGTCGGAGAGCGCCCAGACGGTGCGCAGCGCCCGGCCCCGGCCCTTGCGCTCCAGCCGGACGGCGGTGACCTCCTCGATCGCGTCGTCGAGCCGGGCCGACACCTCGGGGGTGCGGTCGGTGCTCGCGTTGTCCGCGATGGTGATCCGGAAGCCGTACGGGAAGGTCGCCGAGAGGTGGTCGTGGAGCCTGCGCACACAGGGTTCGAGGTCGGTCTCCTCGTTGTAGACGGGGATGACGACATCGAGCACGGTCGCCGTGCGCCCGAGGAGCAGATGCTCACGGGCCGGCAACGCGTCGATCGGGGGATGAGTCATATTTCGACTCTCGACAAGTCCCCTGTCACAAGGGTGTGTTCAGCCTGTGGAACGACTGTGAGCGGAAGCGCTCTCACCCAAATCGGCGGAAGGGCACTCGGCGACCTCGGCACTCTCCTCAGCGGACCGGCTGCCCTTCGCGGACGGGCGGTCGCCTTTCCCTGACGGGCCGCCCTTCGCGCAGGAACTCGGGGAGGCGGCGGCAGCGGAGACGGCGGAGGGGGCAGCGGGCAGGTGCACGGCGAAGACCGTACGCCCGGGAACGCTGTCCACCGTCACCCGCCCGCCGTGCGCCTCCACCACCGCCTGCACGATGGCGAGGCCCAGGCCCGTGCTCCCGGCGTTCCGGGAGCGCGAGGCGTCGCCGCGCGCGAACCGTTCGAAGACATGCGGGCGCAGCTCCGCCGGAATCCCCGGCCCGTCGTCCTCGACCGCCAGCACCAGCCGCTGCCCGCGCCGCTCGACGCGGGCGGTCACCTTCGTACCGGGGGGCGTGTGCGTACGGGCGTTGGCGAGCAGGTTGACCAGCACCTGGTGCAGCCGGGCGGGCTCGCCCTGGAGCAGGGCGGGCCGGTCGGGAAGTTCGAGCACCCAGCCGTGGCCGGGCCCGGCCGCCCGCGCGTCGCTCACGGCGTCGACCACGAGCGGAGAGAGGTCGAGCTCCGTGCGCGAGAGCGGGCGGCCGGCGTCCAGGCGCGCGAGCAGCAGCAGGTCCTCGACCAGACCGGACATCCGGTGCGCCTCGGACTCGATGCGGCCCAGCGCGTGCCGCGTGTCGGGGCCGGTCTCCTCCCGTCCCCTGCGCGTGAGTTCGGCGTATCCGCGGATGGAGGCGAGCGGAGTACGCAATTCGTGGCTGGCGTCCGCCACGAACTGTCGTACGCGAGTCTCGCTCTCCTGTCGCGCGGCGAGCGCCGAACCGACGTGCCCCAGCATACGGTTGAACGCCGCGCCGACCTGACCCACCTCCGTATGCGGATCGGCCTCCGCCGCCGGCACGCGCTCGTGCAGCGCCACTTCGCCGCTGTGCAGGGGCAGTTCGGAGACGCGGGTCGCGGTCGCGGCCACCCGGCGCAGCGGGCGCAGCGCGATCCGTACGATCGCGGTGCCGGCGAGGGCGGCGGCGATCAGCCCGGCGGCGGTGACGCAGACCTCGGCGACGATGAGGGTGCTGAGCGTGTCGCGGGCCTCTCTGGTCGGGATGCCGACGAGGTACGTGCCGTTGGCGCCGCTCGCCGACCGTACGCGGTACTCGCCCTGGCCGGGGACGTCGGCGGTGTGCGGGCGGCCGTCGCGCCTGATCCCGGTCAGCGCGCGGATCTGCGCGTCCGTGAGCGGTTCGCGGTCGACGGGCGGGGCGGTGCGCTCGGCGGACTTCTGCTGCACGCTGATGGCGGACGCGACGACCTCGCCGCTGTTGTCGACGACCGCGCCTATGGTGCCCAGCGGCTGGCCGCCGCTGGAGACGAAGCGCAGCGATTCGTCGGTGATGAACACCGGCGTGCGCGGCTCGTGGGGCGGCCCCGCGGCCCGCCCGGCGACCTCGGCGAGGCGGGCGTCCAGCTGGTCGTACAGCGAGGTGCGCAGCGCGATGGTGGTGACGGTGGCGATGACCGCGCAGACGACCGCGACCAGGGCGACGGCGGAGACGACGAGCCGCGTGCGCAGCGACCAGGTGTGGTGCGACCGCCGGACGCGGCGGGGCGGCCGGACGTGATGGGACCGCCGGAGCTTCACCGGGACACGGAACTTCACCGGAACACGGGGCTCACCCGGGGCACGAGTCTCGCCCGGAACACGGGGCTCACCCGGCGCACGGGTCTTTCCGGGCACACGTGGCTTCACCGGGGCACGGCCTCAGTGGACCTCGGCGGCGGGCTTGATGAGATAGCCCGCGCCCCGCCGCGTGTGGATCATCGGCTCCCGGCCGGCGTCGATCTTCCGGCGCAGATACGAGATGTACAGCTCGACGACGTTGGCCTGGCCGCCGAAGTCGTACGACCAGACCCGGTCGAGGATCTGCGGCTTGCTGAGCACCCGGCGCGGATTGCGCATCAGGAAACGCAGCAGCTCGAACTCGGTCGCGGTCAGATGGATCTCCCGGCCGCCGCGCGCCACTTCGTGGCTGTCCTCGTCGAGCACCAGATCGCCGACGGCCAGCACCGAGTCGCTGCGCTGGGCGGCCGCGCCCGAACGGCGCAGCAGCCCGCGCAGCCGCGCGACGACCTCCTCCAGGCTGAACGGCTTGGTGACGTAGTCGTCGCCGCCCGCCGTGAGCCCCGCGATCCGGTCCTCGACGGAGTCCTTGGCCGTCAGGAACAGCACGGGCACCTCGGGACGCTCGCGCCGCAGCCGCCCCAGCACCGAGAGCCCGTCCATGTCGGGCAGCATCATGTCGAGCACCACCGCGTCGGGCCGGAAATCGCTGGCGGTACGGACCGCCCCGGCGCCGTCCGCCGCGGTGCGCACGTCCCAGCCCTCGTAGCGCAGCGCCATCGACAGCAGGTCGGACAGCGCGCTCTCGTCGTCGACGACGAGCACCCGTACGGGGCTCCCGTCGTTTCGCAGCAGCTCGGTACGCCCCTTGGGCGAGGTCGCGGTCATGCTCCCGATCTTCGGACGACGGTCTGAGAGACCCCTTTCACCTGTCTGTGAATCGCCTGAGAATCCGGCGGGAACCGTGCGACGGCCGTGCCGGGAAATAACCCCGGGCGTTCCTCCCGTTCCCCCGGCATGACTTCCACCACACCCGCCACAGCGCCGGAACCCGCCATCGGCCTCGGCCGGATCGGAGTCTGGAGCGCCGCACTCCACTCCGAGGACCCCGACCGGCGCCGCGAGATCGCCGACGCCGCGGCGGAGCTGGACGGACTCGGCTACGGCACGATCTGGGTCGGCGGCAGCCCCTCCCCCGACGACATCGCCGCCGTGCTGGCGGCCACGTCCCGCGCCACCGTCGGCAGCAGCATCCTCAGCGTCTGGCAGCACGAGGCCGCCGACGTGGCGGCCCGGCACGCCGAGCTCGCCGACGCCCACGGCGACCGCTTCGTCCTCGGCCTCGGCGTCAGCCACGCCGAGTTCGGCGACCGCCAGGACCGCCCGTTCGCCGGCCGCCCCTACTCCGCGATGGCCGCCTACCTCGACGCGCTCGACGCCGCGCCCCGCCCCGTACCCGCCTCCCGGCGCGCACTGGCCGCCCTCGGCCCGAAGATGCTGCGGCTCGCCCGCGACCGCTCGCTCGGCGCGCTGCCCTACCTGACCACCGTCGAACAGGTCGCCGAAGCCCGTACGGCCCTGGGCCCCGACGCCGTACTCGCACCCGAACTCAAGGTCGTCCTCGACCCCGACCTCGAACGCGCCCGCGCCACCGCCCGCGGCTACCTCACCGGATACCTCGGCCTGGTCAACTACACCAACAACTTCCGCCGACTCGGCTTCGGCGACGACGACTTCACCGGCGGCGGCAGCGACCGCCTCCTAGACGCCGTCTTCGCCCTCGGCGACGCCCCGGCCGTCCGCAAAAGCGTGGACGCCTTCCTCGCCGCCGGCGCGGACCACCTGGCGATCCAGGCGGTGACCGAGGACACCCGAGGCACTCTCCCGCTCACCGAGTGGCGAACCCTGGCGGAAACCCTCCTGTAGGCCCCGGCTACGGTCCCGCTATGAACCTCCTGGCGATATCGGGCAGCCTGCGCGAGCAGTCCACGAACAACGCGGTGATACATACGGCCTCCGACCTGGCGAAGGCCGAGGGCTGGACGGCCACGAGGCTGGCCGGGATCGGCGAGCTGCCCCACTTCAACCAGGACCTGGACGTCGAGGGCGCGCAGCCCATCGCCCCGGTGGAGGCGCTGCGCGAGGCGGTCCGCGAGGCGGACGCGCTGCTGTTCGTCAGCCCGGAGTACGCGCACGGGGTGCCCGGCGTCCTGCGCAACGCCATCGAGTGGCTGGTGAGCAGCGGCGCGCTCGGCGACAAGCCGACCGCGGTGGTCACCGCGTCCCCGCACCCCGGCGGCGGCTCGTACGCACAAGCCCAGCTGCGCGAGACGCTGTCGATGCTGACGGGCGCGCTGGTCGAGGACGCGTGCCTGGAGCTGGACGCGATGGGCCCGAAGACCGACCGCGAGGCGAACAGAATCAAGGACGAGCCGACGTTGAGCCGGCTGTCGAGGTCCCTCCGGACCCTGCGCACAGCGGCCGCCGCCGGCGCCGGCCCCCTCGCGGAGTGAACACCCGAAATCCCCGAACGATCGAAAACCCCGAAGGCCCGAAAACCCCGAAGGCCCGGTTCTGGATCTCGTCCAGAACCGGGCCTTCGGTGACAGTAGCGGGGACAGGATTTGAACCTGCGACCTCTGGGTTATGAGCCCAGCGAGCTACCGAGCTGCTCCACCCCGCGTCGGTGAACATGACACTACGCGAAGATCGCGACTGAGGGAAATCAACGGCCCGCCCCCAGCGTTGAGCCGATCGAGAACAGCAGGATCAGCGCAACCTGGAGGTCTGGGTGACGATTTACACCGAGCATGTGGACAAGGCGGCGGGCCGCGTCCGCCTGGCGTACGACCAGGGCGGGACCGCTTCCGACCAGCCGCCCATGCTCTTCGTGCACGGCGCCGGGTGCGACCGCTCGCACTTCGAACGGCAGTTCACCCACTTCGCCCCGTCGCACCCGGTGGCATCCCTGGACCTGCGCGGCCACGGGGAGAGCGACCACCCCGACCCGGCGGTCCCCGGCACGTACGAGGTCGAGGCCTTCGCCGAAGACGTACTGGCCGTGTCAGCCGCGGCGGGCTTCGACCGCCCCATCGTGGTCGGCCACAGCCTCGGCGGCCTCATCGCCCTGACCTGCGCGACCCGCCCCGACGCCATACGAGCCGCCGTACTGGTCGACCCGGCCCCGATCCTCGACGAACGCTTCAGGAGCGTCTTCGCCGGCAGCATCGCGAACGTCGAAGCCGACGAGGACGGCTCCTGGCGCCGCGACTTCATCACCGCCGCCATCCCGCCCACCGACACCTACCGCCGCGACGAAATCATCACCGGCTTCGGCTCGGCGCCCCCCGCGATCGCCGCCGCGAACTGGCGCGTCGTAGCCGACTTCGACGGCGCGTCGACCCTCCCGAAGACCCAGGTCCCCATCCTGGCCATCTACGCACGCGAGCCGGACCCGGGCCTCCGCGACGCCCCCAACATGACCATCGGCCAGACAGTAGGCGCCGGCCACTTCAACCAGCTCCAGGCCCCCGACCAGGTCAACGCCATGATCGCCCGCTTCCTGGAAACAACCGCGCTGTAGCCGCCACCCCGAAAACCCCGAAGGCCCGGTTCTGGATCTCGTCCAGAACCGGGCCTTCGGTAACAGTAGCGGGGACAGGATTTGAACCTGCGACCTCTGGGTTATGAGCCCAGCGAGCTACCGAGCTGCTCCACCCCGCGTCGGTGAACATGACACTACGCGAAGACCGCGACTGAGGGAAATCAACGACGGCCCGGAGATATTGAGGCATCCGGGAACAGCAGGATCTACACGGGGCGGGCAGGTGGACAAGGCGGCGGGGCCACACCCGTCACTCTCCACCACTGCCGACGGTCAACGATTCGGTGATGAGGGCCTCCACGAGCCAACTGTGGGACGACCCCAAGGTCGGCTCGCTGCTGGAGGTGACGACGGACAGGTGCTGCCAGTACTCGCGGAACAAGGGGACAGTGGTGCGGAATTCCGCCGCGATGAAGGCACGGTAGGCGGGGGTGTCCTCGGTGCCGCGGCCGCGGGCGCAAGCGGAGGCGAAGGCGCCCAGCGCCGAGCAACGCTGCGGCGGCAGGCCGGCCGCGACGATGGGGGTGGCCTGTTCGGAGGCGTCGAGGAGCTCGGCGTACAGCGACGCCTTGTCGTCGACGTAGGGCGCGGCCCAGTAGAGCAGGAACTGCGGCTCCGTCACGAGAGCGTGAAGCTCGGCGTAGGCGAGAACGGTCTCGGGCGTGGGCGCGCTCGGCGGCTCGGGGATGCTCTGCGCGGTGATGGCATCGGTCAGCCGCCTGGGCACGGAGGCGGGCACGATGCGCCCCCACGCCCGGGAGATATCCGCCGCCGCCTGCGGCAGGCTGTGGACCCGGGCCAGCAGCCGGAGCCGGCGCAGCCGTTTGGCGCCGGGACAGTCATCCAACGCCCGTAACACGGCCTCCCGCCAACGGAGTTCCCCCAGCCGGGCCCTGGTGTCGCTCAGCTGCTCGGCCAGCAGGTCATCGAGAGGCAGCTCCCCGTCGGCGACCTTGATGATGGACTCGATCGAGAGGCTCAGGGCGCGCAGATGCCGTATGAACCGAAGCTGTTCGAGCGCCTCGGGCAGATACCTGCGGTGACCACCCTCACTGCGGCCGGCGATCGGCAGCAGCCCGACATCGGAGTAGTACCGGACGGTCTTCACCGACAGCCCCGCACGGGCCGCCAGCTCCCCAATCGACCAAGTGTCCTGCATCACAGTCCCTTGAATCTCCCCCACACCGGAGCATCTAGCGTAGGAACCGCCGGGCCGAAGAAAACAGATGCCGGACGGGCACAGCTGTCGGGCGGCCAGTTCGACGGCGGCAGAGGGATGCCTCCACGCCACGCCCCGGCCTGCCGCCCGAACGGGGCCCCTGGGGCCGGTGCGCAACAGGGGAGCGCACCGTACCCAGGGCCCCCACACCGCCACAGCCCCTCGCACCGCACACCCCGCAGCCGAACGGCCCCGCCCCCGTCAGGCGCGTGCCCGCCCACACCAACGCCAAAGGCCCCGCCGATTTCCTCGGCGGGGCCCCTGACCTGCTGTGCGCTCGGCAGGATTCGACCCTGCAACCTTCTGATCCGTAGCTCTAGAGAGATCGGTCACCAGCGGCCATACAGATTGCCATCAGGGCTTCAAGAACCATTACGAGGTGTTGCTGGTTGCTGCGGTTGCTGTACTTCGCTGCTGTACCGCACTGCCACCGACCGCAGGCTACCGCTGCTTGCACTTGAACCTGCCAGCCCCTAAGACGCGGGTTCCCTTCCCAGGGACCAAGATCTCGTGGACATAATGACAGCCTTCGTCACTGCCTGTTGTTCCAGTCTGCCTCTGTCCCTCCGTCAAGGCCCCGCCTCCGCACACCGGGCGACAGGACACGCAAACTCGCCGGTCATCCCTGGTGCAAATGTCTTCATTGGACTTCTAGCCAGCTGAATCCGCGAAGCTAACCTCTCCTCGCATCATGAGCCGCATCCTCTTCGGACCGAGTAGTCGACCGGTCGCGATCCAGTTGATGAACTCGGTCAAATCATCCATGACTTCGTCACTTGCGGGATGGCCGAACCGCCACCGTTGGATGAGGATGCGTGGGCGAGTCTGTATGACTGTCAACGTCTCGTCACCATAGGGCCAACGTGCGATAGCCCCGGAGCGAGCTAGGTGAAAACAGGTGTTACTCGCATCAGTGTTACCGATCTCCAAGGGGGCCCAGTTCTGCGTGATGGTTTCAGCTTGGGAGTGACAGGTCTGGGGGTCGTTGAAGTGCCCGTTGAGGGGGATCTTCCACCGCACTTGCCCGTCGTCGTCCGCACCTCTCTGGTTGGTATCGACAGTCGCCGATACACCTGTGGGGAGGTTGTCGAGTGCTTGTTGGTTGCCTTGGCGCTTGGCATCTCTCCCTGGCTTGGTGCCAACCTTGACCTCGGCGATGGTCAGCATGCCTTCCATCCACAACCCTGCAAGACAGCGGAGGGCGAATAACTGGCCCATGTCCCAACCGTTAAATGGCTGTCCCAGTACTGCGATGCGATCCGACCACTCGTCATCACGCGTCCATCGATACATGCCAGCGAGAGCCCGAGCACCCCAATCAGTCTCGGCCCATGCCTCTGCCATGTGGTCGGCTGCTCGACGATGGATGCTTCGTCCTCGTTCCATGCCGAAAGAGTACGAAGCCCCGCTGACACTCACGCAGGCCAGTAGAGCCCACAGGCGGCAGGGGGGGCTGCCCAGCAGCACCACTCGCCCCAGCTCCCATCCCGTCCGCCGTCGACCCACACACCGTGGAGCGGGCGTGGTTCATGGCGTCCAGGTGGAGCGCGCCACTGTACGAACGACCTGGACGCCATGGGCCGCGTCTGCTCGGCTCTGCCTGGGTCGACGGTGGACGGGATGGGAGCTCCCCACGCCAACTACATACTGCCGGCACACGCGAACGGTGCCCTTCCCATCCCGGAGTCGGAGCGCCCCCGCCGGAGGCATCTGTTCTGAGGTCAAGCGGCTCTCCGCTGCTGTTGCGCGGCGCGGTGGACCGGGCCGGAGCGGGGCGGAGACAGGAGCGGCGGGCCGGGGAGCGGGGCCGCGCGCGGGGAGCGGAGCGAGCCGCCTTGAACCTGTAGAGAAAGTTGTAACTCATCGGGTCGGGGATGGACTGCTGATGGTCTCGTATGGGGCTGGGCGGCTGGTGAACTGTTCCGCGCATGGTGGGAGTTGCTTGGACTCGCGGTCGGCCAGGGGTAGGAAGATGACGGGGCGGACGTACCACCCGATGCGGGTGTCCTTCTGCGTGAGGGAGAACGTCGCCGCCTCGCCCTGCTTCAAGGTGCGTTCCATGTCCAGGTAGCCGCCCAGGACCCATTCCCCCGCGTCTCGGTTGGCTCCTGTGTCGAGAGCTGTGGCGATGGTTCGCACGGTGTTGTTAATCCAGTGGGTTGCCTGACCGGGGCTGTCGGCCGCGATGGAGGCCAGTACCGCCGGGTGTTCGCCCGTCGACGGGGAGAGGATCGTGCATTCGCACCAGTAACCGTGGTGCAGCGGAATGTTCAGCATGGTGCTGTTCCTGCCAGGGGTGGGCGGAGTTCGGCGGTGACGGTTCGGCCGTGGTCGTTGCCGGTGATGTCGAGTCGGGCCGCGAGGGTCATGACGATGCTCAGGCCCCGGCCGTGGGTGGCGTCGTCGGCGGCGTGGGTGACGTGCGGAGCGGTGGGGTGTCCGCCGTCGTCCGTGACCGAGATGGCGACGAACAGCGGGGTCACGGCCAAGGTGATCTGGAGGGTTCCGGTCTCGCTGCCGCTGGCCGTGTGGGTGAGGGCGTTGGTGCTCAGCTCGCTCACGATGAGTTCGGCGTCGTCGGCGCACGGGTGGGCGCTGAGGATGTCGCGTATCCAGCGGCGGGCGCGGGCCACTTCTTCTTCAGAACCTGGGCAGATCAGGCCCCAGACCCGTACTCTGCTCGTATACTCGTCCATACAAGTCACTCCGTGCTGGTAGGCGACTATGGATAGCGGTTTTGTGCTAGACGAGTCGCACGCCGTCGTGGGCGCGGACGGCCGGCGGGGATACGTTGTCGAGTGCGTCAAGGACGCGGATCGCGTATGCCTCGTCGGCAAGCTCGGCGACCTCATCGCGGGCGGCCCAGCGCAGGGCGCGGGTCTCCGCTCCGGTGGTCGGGGTGCCGTCTATCGCCTCACAGCGGAAGACCATGGAGACGATCAGGCCGGTCATGTTCTTGTAGACGCCGGTGAGGGTCGCGGGAAGCGCGATCTTGAGGCCGGTCTCTTCGAGGACTTCGCGTTGCAGGGCGTCGGGGATCGATTCCTCGCGTTCGAGCACGCCGCCGGGCGGTTCCCACTTACCGTTGTCCCGCCGCTTGATCAGCAACGCGCGGCCCGCGTCGTCGACGATCACCCCAGCGACGCTCACGGAGTGCGGACGATCAGTGCTCACGTTCTTCGGTCCCCTCGGCTGGCTAGGCTTTCCACCGTAGCAACACGGGTCAGCCGCTCGTCTAGATATCTAAGGGAGTACGTACATGCCTCCTCTCGCCTCGGGCCTCCTGGGCGCGCTGGACCCGACCAGTGACCGCGCGGTGTTCCGGCAGATCGCCGACCAGCTCCGCGAAGCGATCGACAAGCAGCGCTTCCGGGAGGGCGACAAGCTGCCCTCGGAGACTGAGCTGGTCGAGCACTTCGGGGTGTCCCGGATGACCGTCCGCAACGCGTTCTCCCTCCTTCAAGGAGAAGGGCTCGCGGTCTCCGAACACGGGAAAGGCGTCTTCGTCCGGCCCCGGCCCCCTGTGCGGCGACTGGCCTCGGACCGCTTCGCGCGCCGCCATCGCGATCAAGGAAAGTCCGCCTTCACCGTGGAGGCGGAAGCCGCGGGAAGCCGCCCCGAGGTCGACGGCCTGGAGGTGAAGGAGGAACGCCCCTCGCAGGACATCGCGGCCCGGCTCGGCTCACCCCGCAAGGTCCTCGCCCGGCGGCGCCGCTACCTGCTCGACGGCCGGCCGGTCGAGTTCGCGACCTCGTACCTTCCGCTCGACCTGGCCCGGAACACCCCGATCGCCGAACCCAACCCCGGCCCCGGCGGCATCTACGCCAGGCTGGAGGAGATGGGTCACCGCCTGGACCACTTCGAGGAAGAGATCCGGGCCCGGATGCCCTCGCCCACCGAGGTGCGGACGCTGCATCTCGCTTCGGGCGTGCCGGTGATCCATCTGGTGCGTACGGCCTTCAACACCGATGGCCGGGCCGTCGAGGTCTGCGACACCGTAATGGCGGCGGACGCGTACGTCCTCGCCTACCAGCTCCCCGCCACCTGACGGACGCGACTCCGGACGCCGCGCCGCCCGCCCCCCCGGACTCGTACACACCAACCCGCAGGCCCGTGCAGACGAGTTGGCGAGTGGTGTGGCCGCCGGGCACCCTGGGCCCCTGCTGGCTCCGGGGCGAAGGCCGGTGAACATCGCGGCCTCCGTCGAGCAACTCAGCCAAGCCTTTGGCGTTCACGCTGTCACTCAGCGCTGCCTCGCGCGACACCCACGATGACGACGATACGAGCGGCGTTCCTGCCGTGATCTGATCCCGCTCGGCCGTTGATGTCAGCGTGGATGTCAGCACAAACGCCAAAGGCCCCGCCGATTTCCCGGCGGGGCCTCTGACCTGCTGTGCGCTCGGCAGGATTCGAACCTGCAACCTTCTGATCCGTAGCTTTGGGCAAGGCTGTGCGGCGTCTAGGGCCTGTATTGAGTTGTGGTCACTGAGTGGTTTGGGTGAGGTCTTTGATCCAGATCATGGAGGCGCGGAGGTGGAGTCCGGCGAGGTAGCT